>CANFJC010000052.1 GCA_947447245.1 Comamonadaceae bacterium | reverse complement strand
GCGGTATTTGCAAACAAGGCACATGTCACTTGTGAAGATGCATTGAAATGACCGTAATTGATTGAGCCAGGAGCAGCCTTGGCGGCTGCAACAAATTCCTGCAAAGTGTTCCACGGCGCATCTGGGCGCACCAACATGTAAGTGGAGCCAGTGCCAAAAGATCCAACCAACCGAAAATCTTTATCCGGGTCGTAGGGTAATTTTTTAAATAAACTGGGATTGGCCAAATGGGTAGAAGTTGTTGCAAGCAGCAAGACGGAGCCATCTGCAGGCGCCTTGCGGACCATTTCAACGCCTAAGATGCCATTGGCGCCTGGACGGTTTTCCACCACGACAGCTTGCCCAGTTTTGCGCGTGATGAAGTCAGCAAACATTCGGGCAGAAATATCACCCGAGCCCCCCGGGCCAAATGGAACAATGATCTGAATTGATTTAGGTTGCGCCCAAGCAAGCGGCATCGCCGCCAAAGGCAAAGACCCCACCCATCCTGCGAAATGCCGTCTTTTCATTTTGTCTCTCCATCAGTTTGTATTGAAAAATGATTGCAAACTTCTTGGGTATGTTCGCCAATATGGGGCGCTCTGTGAACAACCGGTGGACGTATGCCATCAAACGAAATAGGAAGCCCCACAACTTTCATGTCCAAGTCTGGAATGTTCTGAAAAATACCGATTTCGTGGGTTTGCGGTTGTGCCATCACCTGCTCGAAATTGTGAATGGGTGCGCAAGGAATGCCCAAGCCCTCTAGCAACTCATTCCAATGTTCGGTTGTCTGCGTGCGAAATATTTTTTCCATCTCAGGAATGATGCTTGCCTTGTTCTTGACGCGAAGAGCATTGCTGGCATACAAAGGATCGCTTGCCCAGTCTTCTCTGCCTAATGCCGTGACCAATTTGACAAATAGCCGGTCGTTTGCAGCAGCCACTACAACCTCGCCATCCAAAGTTGGAAGTGCTTGAAACACCACCACATTGGGATTGCCACTGCGGTGTCTTGCGGGCTGTTTTTTCGTGACCTGATAGCCAGCCATCATGACCTGTAACCAGCCCATGGCAGTTTCAAACAATGAAGTGTCAACAACACAGCCCTTACCGGTTTGCTGACGTTGAAACAATGCGGCAATGCATCCCAAGGCCGACCAGATGCCAGTACCCAAATCCAAGACTTGCATACCCACACGCGAAGTCGGTCCGTTCTCATCACCATTGACGCTGAACAATCCGGCAAAGGCTTGAATCATGGGCTCATAACCTGGATCAAGCTTTTTAGGCCCCTTATGTCCAAACGCGGTGAGCGAACAATAGACCAAGCGCGGGTTCAAGGCGCAAATTTCTGCTGAACCCAAACCTAACTCTTCTAGCAAGCCTGGCCGCATGTTCTGCACAAACACGTCTACTTCAGACAAATATTGCTTGAGCCACTGAATATGCTCAGGATTTTTAACATCGAGGGCAATGCTTTTTTTGCCATGGTTCATAGCCTGAAAAGTGGTTGCCGTGCCTTGCCAGAACGGTGGCCCCCAACCTCGGGCATCGTCTCCCGTTTCTGGCCGTTCAATCTTCACTACATGGGCACCAAGTGACGACAGAATTTCGCTTGCGTAGGGGCCAGCGATGTTCTGCCCCATTTCTAGAACCCGTATACCGCTTAATGGCAAATTAGCTTTTTCTTGCATGATTAACGACCCGTGAAATTCGGTTTTCGTTTTTCAATGAAATGCTGTACGCCTTCCTTGAAATCATGAGTCTCACGGCACAAGGCAATTTCTCTGTCGGCGATGTAGGTAGCTTGCCCAAAGGTTTGGTAGCGGGCTTGCTGCAGTTGCTTTTTGATGATGCGCGTAGATCGGATGGAGCACGATGAAGCCAAATCTTTGGCATAAGTCAGGACTGCATCCATAAACCCTTCAGCAGGTCGCAGTAAGGCCATGCCCATTTGGCTGGCCTCTTGGGCTTCGAGTGTGCGGCCGCTCAAAAGCAAATCGGCAGCGTTCAATGGACCAATCAGACGCGGCAGCAACCAAGCCAATCCATGCTCTGCGACCAAGCCTCTGCGTGTGTAAGGCAGTGCCACTTTGGCGCCACTTGCAATGAAGCGTATGTCGCAATAAAGCGCCAAGCAAAGACCCACACCCGCAGCAGCGCCGTTCATGGCAGCAATGAGCGGCTTGTCAAATCCAAACAAGTAGCCATACCGCTGCATGACATCGTCTTCGGAGTCCGTCGTGAAGGATTTGCGATCGGAAGTCCCCAAAATGGCCATGTCCATGCCAGCACAAAACGCTCTGCCAGCACCTGTCAGTACCACACACCTGACAGCATCATCCTTTTGCGCAGTTTCTATCACCGATCGAAACTCCACTTCCAAAGTAGGTGTCCAAGCGTTCAGCCTATCGGGACGGTTTAAGGTAATCAGCCCCACGCCATCCTCCACAGCGTAATTCAATTCCGACCATTCCATGGGAAGCCTTTGCTTTATAGTGAAGAAATATTATGAACAAAGAAGCAGTCATGGGCAATCAGGGCAATGCACTGTTTACCCTAAGCGACACGTTAGAGTTTGCAATGAGTGATATTTCGCAAAGTCCTCATGTAAACTTTAATTACTGAAAAAGCGTTAACAGCCTCATATCATTGAAGATGAAAAAACTTAGCGTCGATTGAAGTTCAAGAAAACAGTTTGAAGTTGATTTTTTAATAAAACCTCGGTGCTTAGAGCGATGCAATTGAAAGTTGTTCAATTTACTTTTTGGTTTTGTATTTTTCTCAGCATGAATTTGAGTCAGGCTCAAATAGCCACTTCTAACCTGGGTTCATCAAAAGCAATGGTCCTGGTGCCAGAAGGCCCCTTTACGATGGGCTCCAATACGGGACCCGATGACGAAAAGCCTGCTCATACACTCAGCGTTAAATCATTCTTCATTGATGTGTTACCCATCACAAATGCCGAGTTTGCAGATTTCCTCAATAGCCAAGGCTTAAAAAATCAAAAGGGTGAGAGCTTTTACGATGACGATGACAATGATGCAAGAATTCACTTGCGTCAGTCGAAATGGCAGGCTGATGAGGGTTATGCAAGGCACCCTGTTAACGAAGTTAGTTGGGTAGGTGCTCGCGATTACTGCTCTTGGCTCAAAAAACGATTGCCTACCGAAGCGGAATGGGAAAAGGCAGCACGCGGCACAGACGGCAGAAAATACCCATGGGGCAATTCAAAACCGAATCAAAAATTAGCTTTTTATGGCGGCCCCTTCAACGCATCAGCACCCGTTGATGCATTTCCAGCCGGCGCAAGTCCCTACGGAATTCTTGACATGGCCGGCAATCAATGGGAATGGGTGTCTAGCGCCTACCTGCCCTACCCCTACAGATCCGACGACGGCAGAGAAAACCAAAATCCGGGGCCTGTGCGTTCCACCCGGGGTGGCGGGCATGATTCAAGCGAGGAAGAGATAACAACGACACAAAGAGGTAGAAATCTATCTCGAAATCCTAAAGCTGGCCATCACAATATTGGATTCCGTTGCGCAAAATCCTAATACACTGCTGTTGAGGCATCTAATTTTTTCAATGTAACCGAGGAATTAAAAATGACAAAAGCATATTGGATCAGCGCTTATCAGAGCATCAGCGATAACGATGCATTGGCTGCTTATGCCAAATTGGCTGGCCCTAGTTTGACAGCCGCAGGTGGCAAATTTTTAGCACGAGGCGTACCTGCTGCAGTCAAAGAAAGCGGATTACAACAGCGCACAGTGCTCATCGAGTTTGAAAGCGTTGAGGCAGCGCTTGCCGCCTACAACAGCCCCGGCTACAAAGAGGCGCTTGTAGCTTTGGGCAGCAATGCGGTGGTTCGTGATATTCGAATCATTGAAGGCGTGTAATTCGGAGCAATTGAATCAGTGGAATGCCATGTTTGCTGATTTCAATCAGATGTGAATCGCTCAACACAGCCCATAAAGTCACAGAGTGTCAAAATCAAAAGTTTGCTTGGTCATAGGGGCCGGCGATGCAACAGGTGGCGCGGTTGCCAAGCGATTTGCACGCGAGGGATTTGTAGTTTGCGTCACCCGCAGAAGCCTTGAGAAACTGCAACCCTTGCTTGAAACCATCCACCAATCTGGTGGTGTGGCGCATGGTTTTGCATCAGATGCCCGTCAAGAAGATGAAGTCATAGCCCTTGTCGAACATATCGAGTCCAACATTGGACCCATTGAGGTGTTGGTCTTCAACATTGGCGCCAACTCACCCAACAGCATCTTGACCGAGACAGCACGCCGCTACACCAAAATGTGGGAAATGGCTTGTTTAGCCGGCTTTTTAAATGGGCGAGAGGTTGCCAAGAGAATGGTTTCAAGATCCTCCACTGCCGAACAAAATGCCCATGGCGTTAGCCACAAAGGGAGCATTATTTTTACGGGTGCCACGGCCTCTTTAAGAGGCAGCGCAAACTTTGCTGGATTTTCAGGCGGCAAAATGGCATTGCGTGGATTGGCCCAAAGCATGGCGCGCGAGTTGGGGCCGATGGGTATTCATGTGGCGCACACCATCATTGACGGCGCCATTGATACAGAGTTTATTCGCACACTTTTCCCTGAACGCTACGCATTGAAGGATCAGGGTGGCATCTTAAATCCGGACCACATTGCAGACGCCTATTGGATGCTGCACCAACAGCCCAGAGACGCTTGGACGCACGAACTCGATTTACGGCCCTACATGGAAAAGTTTTAACTTAAGCTTGCGAGACACAACATGGCAAAAACATTTGACTATTATTTTGACTTTGGCAGCTTGGCCACCTATTTGGCGCACACGCAAATGGAAAAAATAAAGTCTGAAACAGGTGCCAGTCCAAACTACCTTCCCATGCTATTGGGTGCCGTGTTCAAAGCAACAGGAAACGCTTCCCCCGTCAGCGTCCCTGCCAAGGGCAAGTACATCTTTGTTGATTTCAAGCGTTTTGCAGACAGCTACGGCGTGCCATTAGAAATCAATCCATTTTTCCCCATCATCACCACCACACTCATGCGCATGCTGACGGCATTGCAAATGCGTTCAGATGCTCGAATGAATGATTTCATGGACCTTATTTTCAAAGCCATTTGGGTGGATGCTCTGAACCTCAATGACCCTGAGGTGGTAGCGCATGTTTTGCGCGAAGCGCACTTTGATCCTGCTGAATTACTAGTTTTGGCCAACGAGCAAGCGACTAAAGACAGGCTCAAAGATGTCACCACGCAGGCAGTCGAGCGCGGCGTCTTTGGGGCACCCACTTTTTTTGTGGGCGATCAAATGTTTTGGGGCCAAGACCGCATCGAACAACTTAAGACGGCTCTCAAATAAAGTCTCAAGCTACCGAATAAAAACGCTCAGCGGATATCACCTGCCAAACTCGCAAGCGTGTTGGCAGGAATCTCAATGTGCGAGGGATAGTTGGTGTGATCGCAACCCAGCTTCACACTGGCTCCGGCCTTGATGGCGGCGCACATGGCCGCATTGAATTCGAAACGAACGAAATGAACAGCTGAAGTTTTTTCTTCGTTCTCTCGGTCTAGGTCTTCATCGGCAATGGCATACACGCGGGCATGCCCTTCCACC
Source organism: Comamonadaceae bacterium (assembly GCA_947447245.1). Lineage (GTDB taxonomy): Bacteria > Pseudomonadota > Gammaproteobacteria > Burkholderiales > Burkholderiaceae_C > Limnohabitans_A. Next base: position 8,384 of record CANFJC010000052.1, on the reverse strand, counting down.
TCTACAAACATGCGATCTTCAATGCCAATGAGCCGTGCCAGTTCGCGTTTGCGCTCGTTGATGTCGGTGTATTCCAACATCATGGTGCCTTTCCAGTTACTGCCTTCGGGCAGCAAAGGGGCATAGGCTTCGATCTCATCTTGAATGCCTTCTTCTTCGAAGATTTTTTCAATGCGCAGCATTTCTTGAATTTGATAGCGAATGGTGGTTTCGCTTTCAAACTGCAAATTCACATGGTCGCCCAACTGAACACTGCGCAATTTGCGATGCGCAATGATTTCGGGTTTGTGAACTTTGCGCCATTTGGTATAGGCCTCCAGCGTCATCAAGCTCTCAGGGGTAATGTGTCCTGTCAATTGCATATGCAACTCCGTCAATTATTTCAAACCATAAGCTTTGCGAACCAAGGTCAGGGGGTGATTCAGTTCGGGGGCGCCCAAACCATTCACTTCAAAACCTTGCGCGATGTGGTGACCACCCAGTGGGCAATCTGAGCTGATGAAGTCAGGCTTGCTGCCATCCTTCATGGTGGCCATGGCTTTGAACACAGGCTTGCCAATTTTCATGGCCATGTCGTGCGAGCCTTTTTTCACACCATAAGTACCAGCGTGTCCAGAGCAACGTTCGACGGTGTTGATCTCGGTGCCCGGAATCATCTTGAGCATTTCTTCGGTTTTGCGACCAATATTTTGAACACGACCATGGCAAGGAATTTGATAGCTGACATTGCCCAATTTTTTAGGGAATTCAGTTTTCAAAAGTCCATCCCGTTTGCGTGCCATGAAATATTCAAAAGGATCCCACATGTGATCTTTGACCAACTGAGTGTCCTTGCAGTCTGGGAACATCAATGGAATTTCTTGCTTGAACATCAGAGCACAACTGGGCACGGCCGCCATGATGGCAAAGCCATCTTTGGCATATTTGGCCAACACCGGCATGTTGGCTTCCTTAGAGGCCTTGACCGAATCGAGATCACCCAATTCCAACTTGGGCATACCGCAGCACTGCTCTTTCTCCACAAGCACATAAGGAATGTCATTGTGGTTCAAGATTTTGAGCAAGTCGTGTCCGATGCCTGGCTCGTTGTAGTTGACGTAGCAGGTTGAGTAGATGGCCACTTTGCCGGGCGTCTTTGCACCATCGACGACTTTGACAGACTCTGCTTCTTCGGCACTCGATCGAAATTTTCGCGTGGCCAATGAAGGCAACCAAGCATTTTGATCCACGCCCAAGGTGGACTCCATCACACTGCGCGCAACTTTTGTTTTGCTCACGGCGTTGACAGCCTGCACCACGATGGGAATGCCAGCCAAAGAGCCATGCGTATCGGTAGAAGCTAAGAAATTTTCTGCGGCACTCACTTCACCTTTTTTAAACTTGATGGCCTTGGCTCGCAACATGGTGTGCGGAAAATCCAAGTTCCATTCGTGAGGCGGTGTATAGGGACACTTGGTCATGTAGCACAGGTCGCACATGAAGCATTGGTCCACCACTTTCCAGTAGTCTTTCTTGTCGACGCCATCTACCTCCATGGTGCGACTCTCATCCACCAAGTCAAACAAAGTGGGAAAAGAGCCGCACAGGCTGACGCAGCGGCGGCATCCATGGCAAATGTCGAAGATGCGCTCGAGTTCATTGAAGCAAGACTCTTCGTTGTAAAAGTCTTTGCCTTGCCAATCTAAGGGGTGTCTTGTGGGGGCTGCCAAATTGCCTTCTGTGGCCATGTGGTTCTCCTAATGTTGATTCGATTTCGCAAACAGTCGAAAAAAACTGTTTGCGAAATCGCTGCACCCACGAAAGGTGCAGCAAATCGTTTCAGCAGAACTTAATCGACCAATTCGGTTAAAGCTTTTTGATAGCGGTTGGCGTGTGAACGCTCGGCCTTGGCCAAGGTTTCAAACCAATCTGCCACTTCGTCAAAGCCTTCATCGCGTGCAGTCTTGGCCATACCTGGGTACATGTCGGTGTACTCGTGGGTTTCGCCAGCCACAGCAGAGGCTAGATTTTGACGTGTGGAGCCAATCGGCATGCCGGTGGCTGGATCGCCAGACTGCTCGAGAAACTCGAGGTGGCCGTGCGCGTGACCGGTTTCGCCTTCAGCGGTAGAGCGGAACAAAGCGGCGACGTCGTTCTGACCTTCAATGTCAGCTTTGTTTGCGAAGTACAAATAGCGACGGTTGGCTTGAGACTCGCCTGCAAAGGCGTCTTTCAGGCATTGTTCCGTGCGCGAGCCTTTGAGTGCTGCCATGGTTTATCTCCTAGATATTGAAAAAATGCTTTGACCGATTTGTCAAAGACTTCACTAGGATAGCCATAACTTGTGAAATCTTCATTGCATTTCTCAATAGACATGATTGATGAAAGCTAATAGATTGGTATTTACCCTAGGATCTAATCAATCAGCGGAATTCCTGCCCGTTTAATCACCTCTGCCAATTCATTCCTTTGGTTTCTAGAAGCAAGGGCCATGTCTTGTCCAAACAGCGGCGAAGGAGGCATGCCACTTCTCTCAAAATACTCTTTCATGTCCAAATCGTTCATGGCTGGGCGCAAAATTTTGATCATTCGATCTATGATTTCAGGTGGCGTACCTGCCGGGGCATAGACACCAAGCCAGTTGGTGAATCTCATGCTTGGCATGCCAAGTTCTGCGGTGCTGGGCACATCTGGCAATACGGACAGTCTTTCTGGCCCCATCACAGCCAGTCCCTTGACCTTGCCATTTTTAATTTGCGGTGAAGAATTGTTGGGAGAATCAAACATGGCCTTGACTTGCCCTCCCAACAAATCGGTAATAGACTGGGCTGCAGTTTTGTAGGGAATGTGCTGAAGTTTGACACCTGCAATACTTGCAAAAACTTCGCCCGCCAAATGCAGTGCGGTTCCAGTGCCTGAGGAACCATAAGATACCAACTCAGGATTGGCACGCGCGTAGTCTATAAATTCACGCAGGTTCTTAACAGGTACTGAAGGGTGGACCACAACAACAGACGCAGAACCACCTGTGGCCATGATTGGAATGAAGTCCTTCTCTGCGTCATAGGGCATCGATTTGCGAACGACGGGCTGAACAATTTGGGTAGAGGCCGAAGTAATTAACAAGGTATATCCATCGGGAGCCGACTTTGCAGCTGCCGCCACACCAATCGTTCCGCCAGCACCTGCTTTGGCATCGACTATCACCGCCTGCTTTAAACCTGTTTGAAGTTTGGCCGCGATTAAGCGCGCAAAACTATCAGTAGGTCCTCCGGGAAACGGGTTGATGATTCGGATTGTTTTATTGGGAAAATCTTGAGCTGTCACGCCAAATGAAAATAAGCTGATAAAGGCTAAACCAAAGACCATGAGAAGACGGCGCATGAATTGTTCTCCTAGACAAGCACTCAACAAAGATTTTTTGAAGTTTGTTTGTATGCTGATTCATGATAGATTGCAAACGATATATTTTCCAACTGAATTAAGCAGGTAAAACCAAATGGCTCGACTCCCCTACCTTGATGTGTCTGATTTGGCACCAGAGCACAAGCACCTCCTCAAACGAAATATCAACCTTTTAAGGTTGATGAGTCACAGCCCCAAAGGGGCTACCGCCTTTCACACCATGGGACAGTACATTCGGCATGAAAGTCCTTTAAATCCGAGATTGCGCGAAATGGCCATCTTGCAAATTGGCTATATGACTCGTTCAGTCTACGAATACACGCATCACATCAAAATTAGCAGAGACTTTGGTGTCAGTGATGAAGACATTCGCGCCATTGCAATTGAAACAAAAGGCTTGCCAAGCCAGCTTGATGCACTCACTCAAGCGGTATTGCGTGCAGCGCGCGAAATGACCCACAATTTTGCAGCCTCCGATGCCACTTTCAATGAACTGAAAACGCATCTAGATAACGAATCGCTCACCGACTTGGTTTTGATTATTTCTTTTTACAACGCAGTGGTTAGATTTTTAGCCACGATGGAAATTGACAACGAGCCAGAATATCAAGCCCTTTTGGCAGAGTTTCCATTTGGAGCGGATTGATTTCCAAGTTCAGCACTCAGCCTGCACCATTTCAGTTCACGGCATGATGCCTCCTGGCTAAATGCCCAATAATGGTTCCGATTTTTTAGCTTACTTTTTTCTTTATTTGGGTAAACACTGATTCCAAGTTTTCCTAGGTTTTGCAAAATAAGTTCGAAATTTACAGGGTCCACTATGCGCAAAACTTACCGACTGAGTGCTTTTTTCATAGCGATGTCTACTGCAATCTCTGGATTTGCACAAGACAACACACAAACCGTTGAAGTCACAGGCTCTCGAATTAAATCGCCTGGCGTCTATTCCAACAGCCCCATTTCTTCCATCAGCTCTGATGAAATTAAATCGACGCAACCTATTGCGGTAGAAGAAGTCATCAGGACTTTGCCTTCTGCGGTGCCTGCCATCAATCCTGGCGTCAACAACGGCACAGCCGGCGGCGCCACCATTGATTTGAGAGGTCTTGGCCCAAGCCGAACATTGGTTTTGGTGGATGGTCGAAGAATGGTTCCATTTGATTTAAATGGACGCGTCGATACCAATTCAATTCCAATTTCACTTTTACAAAGAATTGATGTGGTCACTGGCGGTGCATCTGCTGTGTATGGCGCAGATGCTGTTTCAGGTGTTGTCAATTTTGTACTTCGCAAGAATTTCCAAGGACTAGAGGCTTCCAGCAGCTACGGACTTTCTAGTCAAGGTGACGCCATGAAGCGTCGCACGGACATTACGTTTGGCTCGAACTTTGCCGAAGACAAAGGCAACATTGTTTTCAGTTTTGGTAAAACCACCATGGACCCACTGATGGTGGGCGCAAGACCCATTGGTCAGACAACCACAAGTTCTAGCTCTGGCTTGTTTTCAGGTTCCTCCACCACATCGCCCGCTGTGATCAGCGTGACCCCTGTTGCAGGTGTCACTTCCAATACGCTGGGTACAGGCAACCGTATTTACGATCCGGCAACTGGAAAATTCATTGCCTACAACGCAGCTGTTCATGGGTTCAATACAAATCCTGACAACTACTTTCAGACGCCCTTGAGCCAGAACCAAGCAACCATGCTGGCCAACTACAGCATCAATGATTACATCAAGCCTTATGCACAGGTTTTTTATACACACACCGATGTGAATGCCCAGTTGGCTGCCAGTGGCACTTTTGGTAATTCCTTCAACATCCCCATTGGCAGTCCTTTCTTAACTGATGCAGCGCGTGCTCAAATTTGTTCTGCACGTGGCATCGCTGCCGCCAATTGCGTGGTTGGCAATTCAACCATGGTGCCAATGACCGTCAGCCGTAGGTTCACGGAGTTGGGTCCAAGGTATCAAGATTTTGGCAATGACACATTCCAAACCACTGTCGGTTCGCGTGGCGACTTCTTTGGTGGTTGGACTTACGATGCCTACTTCACGTCTGGCCAAGCTGATCAAGACCAAGTCAGAAGGAACTGGGGCTCCTTGTCGAAAGTGCAACAAGCCGTTAACTCATTGGATGGAAAGACGTGTGTCAATCCTGCCAATGGTTGCGTGCCCATCAATTTGTTTGGCGCCGATGGAACGATCACACAGAAGATGTTGGATTTCGTCAATCTCAGTGCCATCGTCCGTCAAAAGGTCAAGCAAGATGTGGCGTCCTTTTCTACCACTGGCGAAGTGGCTGGCTTGAAGAGTCCCTTGGCTAAAAATCCAGTTAATTTAGCTTTCGGTCTTGAGAAACGAACAGTCACTGCAAGCAACTCTTCTGATGGCGCTTCTCAAATTCAAAGTGAGGTTCTCGGAACAGGCGCGCCGACACCAGACCGCAGCGGCACATTGAAACTCAATGAGGTTTTTGCTGAAGCTCAAATTCCCCTCATTCAGAACCAACCCATGATTCATAACTTGGCCTTGGAAGCTGGCGTGCGCCAAACTCAGTTTTCAACAACAAGCTCAACCGACTACGGCACCAATAAATTTGGCGCCGAATGGGCGCCTATGAAAGGCCTTAGGTTCAGGGGCATGTTGCAAAATGCCACTCGTGCACCGAACGTGAATGAACTCTTTGCACCTCAGGTCAGTGGCCTTTCTAATTTGTCAGTCGATCCTTGCCAATTGGGAAATATCAATGTTGCTGACGCATCAAAGCCTGGTACTTTGTCAGCACTTTGTGCCAAGACCGGCGTTCCTGCCACGCTGGTTGGCAACTTAGCAGCACCTTCATCAGGACAAATTAACCAACTCGGTGGTGGCAATCCAAACTTAGGCCCTGAAAAAGCCAAAACAACCACCTTGGGTTTTGTATTTGAGCCTGCCAATGTTAAAAATTTAGTGGTCGCTGTTGACTATTACCGCATCAATGTGACTGATGCAATTTCTAGCCCCTCAACCACAGACATCTTGGATCAGTGCTACAGCAGCAAGTTCAATCCTACTTTTGAGTACAACGCATCTTGTGCAATGGTGTATCGCAACACCTTGAATGGCACATTGAACGGTGTCGACTCCAAAGGCGTGTTCACAGGACAATCCAATCAAGGTAAATTGTGGATCAGCGGCTACGATCTCAATTTAGGCTACAGCGTGTCCATGAAGGATCTTGGCTTTGCACCCAATCTGGGCAAGCTGGATGTCAACTTCAATTACAACACCGTAGGCGACAATGCCTTCCAACCCACTGCGACCTCTTTGCGCAGAGATTGCAAAGGTTTTTACAGCAATGCCTGTGGCGTCGCAAACTTTGCCAACAAATTCAATCAAAGAACCGTTTGGAGCTTTGGAGACTACAAACTGGGCTATAACTTGCGCCACATGAGCTCCTTACAAGTTGAGCCAGGTAGCGGCACATGGGTTGAAGCCTACTCTAAAGTACCTTCATACAACTATGTTGATTTAAGTGGCTCTTGGAATTACAGCAAAATGCTTCGCCTCAATATGAGTGTGAACAATGCTTTCAACAAGCAGCCTCCCCTTGTTGGCAACACCATTGCAACGACTTCTACCAATGGCGGAAATACATTCCCATCCACTTATGACGCAATTGGACGGTTTATCACAATTGGCGCCAATTTGAAATTTTAAAACTTAGCCACTCATTAAAAAAGCGAGCTTAGCTCGCTTTTTTTTATCTCGCCTGTATAGGCATGGCCCATCAGGTCATTGAACTAGTTAGGCAGACAAATCGATTTTCAAAAATTCAGTTCTGTACAAACCCGACTCTTGCGGTGAGTGGACGGGTTTGAATACCAACACCAGTTCTTGCAATTGGCCGCCTCGATTTTTGAGTTCAGTGGCAAAGTGTTGTGCAGCGTACAGATTGCAACTTTGCAAAGCTGCACCGATTTTGCTTAAGTAGGGATCACCCGAAATGGTGGCATCAAAGTTAATCAAGGCTACGAATGCCAATCTTGCACTTTCGATATCGCCAGCGTTCAGGCTGTCAAATAAGGCATTCAACTTCTGCTGACGCCTTTGTTTTTTATCGCCCTGCGGTGAATTGTTGCCGCCCCATTGCCGCTGGCCGCCATCAATCCGCATGTTGAAAGAATGTTCCATCTTCTGCCCTCCTTCAAGGAGCTTGGTTTCGATCCTTCACCTCTTTAAATGAATATTTTTCAACTACAAAAATAATGATTGGCCAGCCTAAGCGACCTATTAAGTTAATTTCAATACAAATTGAATGTCAAAAGGCTGCCCAATCACTCAGAACTTAGCATTTAGCATGCCAAGCCAAGCGTAAAAAATCTGACAGTTCAAAACTGCAAAGCTCATGGTCGCGCAGGTGAAGCCCCGTAAGCGACTTGGTTGAATCATCCTTGGGTGGTACATTGAAAGATTGAAACTATTTCTTGCTGTTATGAACGAATCCCTTCGCGCCAAGCTTCGGCAACGTCTTGATCAGCCAGGGCTTGTGGTGGCTCCGGGTGTCTTTGACATGGTTTCTCTTCGCCTAGCGGACACCTTCGGCTTTGATGCCCTTTACATGACGGGCTATGGCACAGTCGCCTCGCACATGGGTTTACCCGATGCGGGGCTTGCCACCTACTCTGACATGGTGGGCCGTGTCACGGCCATGGCCGGCATGGCCAAAACACCGCTCATTGCCGATGCCGACACAGGCTATGGGGGCCTCCTCAATATGCGCCACACCATTCGCGGCTATGAAGCGGCAGGTGCTGCAGCCATTCAATTGGAGGATCAGGAGTTTCCTAAAAAATGTGGCCATACGCCTGGTCGCCGGGTTATTCCCATGGAGGATATGGTGCGCAAAATTCAGGTGGCAGTCGACTCACGCACAGACCCTAACTTTTTAATCATTGCGCGCACCGATGCCAGAACCACGCTTGGGCTAGATGAGGCTCTGCGCCGCGCAGAAGCTTAT
>CANFJC010000051.1 GCA_947447245.1 Comamonadaceae bacterium | reverse complement strand
GCACCCCTGAGCCGGCTAAAGTTGCACAACCCGAAAAGTCCAAATCAGGCAAATCTTAATTTTCAGACAGCCTCAGAAGCTGGCTTTTTTATGTTTCTGGGGTGCCATAAGCACCACCGCCTGGCGTGTGAATTTCAAACACATCGCCAGGTGCCATTTCCACCTGACCAATGTGCGCCAGCACTTCAATACGACCATCTGCACGTCGCACTTGGTTGATGCCCGCCAAACCTGGCTGCCCTCCTGCCACACCAAAGGCCGGATGGACTCTGCCATTGGACAAGATACTGGCTGTCATGGGTTCGAGGAAACGAATGCAGCGCACACCACCCATACCACCCGACCACTTCCCTTGCCCACCCGAGCCTTCACGCAGCGCATAGCTGTCTAGTCGCACTGGGAATCGGAATTCCAAAATTTCTGGGTCCGTCAAACGCGAATTGGTCATGTGGGTTTGAACCACCGACGTGCCATTGAAACCAGAAGTCACCTGGCCCGAGTCATCCACCATCACACCAGCACCACTGCCACCCGAAATGGTTTCGTAGTACTGGTACTTGGCATTGCCAAAGGTGAAGTTGTTCATGGTGGGCTGACTGCCTGCCATCACACCCAAAGCACCAAACAAGGCATTGGTAATGCAGCTCGATGTTTCCACATTACCCGCCACCACCGAGGCCGGGAAATTGGGGTTGAGCATGCAACCCTCTGGAATGATCACCTTCAAAGGCTTCAAGCAACCCGCATTCAAAGGAATGTCGTCGTTCACCAAACTTCTGAACACGTACAAAACGGCAGCCATGCAAACTGCGGTGGGCGCATTGAAGTTGTTCGTCTGCTGTGCACTGGTGCCCGTGAAATCAATCTCTGCGCTTCGATTTTGTGCATTCACGCGAACTGCCACTTTGATTTGCGCACCATTGTCCAAAGGCAATGTGAATTGGCCATCTTTCAAACGCGTGATGACACGGCGCACAGACTCTTCGGCATTGTCTTGCACATGGCGCATGTAGGCCTGCACCACGTCTAAGCCAAACTCGTGGACCATCTTGCGAAGCTCTTGCACGCCTTTTTCATTGGCTGCCAATTGCGCACGCAAGTCCGCCATGTTTTGTTGGGGATTGCGACTGGGGTATGGGCCGCTCGACAGCAGGTCCAGCATGGTTTGCTCTTGCAACACACCTTGTGCCACCAACTTCACATTGTTGATCTGCACGCCTTCTTCTTGAATGGTGGTAGAAAACGGTGGCATCGAACCGGGTGTGGTGCCACCAATGTCGGCATGGTGGCCGCGCGAGCCAACATAAAACTCAGGCTTTTCTGCGCCTTCTAAAAACACAGGCGTGATGACCGTCACATCGGGCAAGTGGGTGCCACCATGGTAAGGATCGTTCAAGACAAACACATCGCCGCGTTGCATGTGGTCTTTGTTTTCGCGAATGACAGTTTTAATGCTCTCTCCCATGCTGCCCAAATGGACGGGCATGTGCGGTGCATTGGCAATCAGATGCCCCTCGGCGCTGAACAAGGCGCAAGAAAAATCCAAGCGCTCTTTGATGTTGACGGAGTAAGCGGTGTTCTGAAGTTGCAAGCCCATTTGTTCGGCAATGTTCATGAACAAGTTATTGAAAACCTCCAGCAACACAGGGTCGACCCTGGTACCAGCAGCGTACTTGGTTTGCCGCGCTTCAATGCGGCTTAACAGCAAATGATCAAGCGGTGTGACTTGCGCTTGCCAACCAGGCTCTACCACGGTGGTGGCATTTTTTTCTGCAATGATGGCGGGGCCAGAGATTTGATCACCGATGCGCAAATCTTCGCGCACAAACAAACCCGCATCCCACCAGCGTGATTCGCCATCCGATCCCGCCGTGAACATTCGCACTGTTGCGCGCTTGGGCACATCGCGAACCGGATTGACCGCTTGAGGCCATTCGACAGGTGTATCTCCCTTGATGACGGCCTCTACAGAAACCGCTTCCACCATCAAGGCCTTGCCTGTCATCAAAAAAGCAAAGCGTTGGCGGTAAGCCGCTTCAAATTCTTGCGTGATTTCAGCCAAGGAACCCATGGGCACCATGAGCGCCGAATCACTGCCTTCATACCGAACGTGAACTCGCTCATGCAATTCAATGGCATCGCCCAAAGCTTGCTGAGACAAAGCCAAGCGTGCAGTTTCACTCAAAGCCTTCAAGGGCGACAACAACGCAGGCATGCTCTCTGGCGTCAAGCGCAACTCCACAGCCTGCTCACGAATCAAACTTTGATCGGCCAAGCCCATGCCGTAGGCTGACAACACCCCGGCCAAGGGGTGCACATAAACTTGTTTCATGCCCAAAGCATCGGCCACCAAGCAAGCGTGCTGGCCACCGGCACCCCCAAAGCATTGCAGGGTGTAACGCGTGACGTCATAACCACGGGCCACTGATATTTTCTTAATGGCATTGGCCATTTGCTGAACCGCAATTCGCAAAAAACCATCCGCGATTGATTCAGGTGAACGATGCATTTGAGCAGACAAAGAACCGAACTTAGCAGCCACGGCCTCTGCATCTAGTTTTTGATGGCCATCAACTCCAAAGACCGCCGGAAAAAAATCAGGCTGAACCTTTCCCACCAAAACATTGGCATCTGTCACAGCCAATGGGCCACCGCGTCTGTAACTGGCAGGCCCCGGATTGGCGCCAGCACTTTGCGGCCCCACGCGCAATCTGGCGCCATCAAACTGCAGCAAGGAGCCGCCACCAGCTGCCACCGTGTGAATGCTCATCATGGGTGCACGCATTCGAATGCCCGCCACTTGCGTTTCAAACTCACGCTCAAATTGCCCTGCGTAATGCGACACATCGGTGGAGGTGCCGCCCATGTCAAAACCAATGACTTTGTTGTGCCCAGCGCCTTCGGCAGTTCGGGCCATGCCCACAATACCGCCAGCCGGCCCACTCAAAATGGCATCTTTGCCCGCAAAGGCATGCGCATCGGTCAAGCCACCAGAGGACTGCATGAACATCAATTTAACGCCGGGCATTTCGCCGGCCACTTGATCGACATAGCGACGCAAGATGGGTGACAAATAGGCATCGACCACGGTGGTGTCACCGCGGCTCACAAATTTCATCAAAGGACTGGTTTGGTGGGACGTACTAATTTGTGTGAAACCAATTTGACGGGCCAAGTCCGAAGCCAAGGCTTCGTGTTGCTGATAGCGATAGGCATGCATGAACACAACGGCCACGCTGCGAATGCCCGCGTCAAACTGCGCTTGCAATTGAGGGCGCAGTTCATCGACATTCAAAGGCTCAAGCACTTCACCGTGCGCCGACATGCGCTCTTGCGCTTCCACCACGGCGCTGTAGAGCAATTCGGGCAACACAATGTGTCTATCGAACAAGCGTGGGCGATTTTGGTAGGCAATGCGCAATGCATCCCGAAAGCCGCGCGTGGTGACCAATAAGGTGCGCTCACCTTTTCGCTCTAAAAGTGCATTGGTGGCCACCGTGGTGCCCATCTTGACGCAGCTCACTTGTGCAGGCGTGACAGCTTCGTGCGACTTCAAATCCAGCAAATGTCGAATACCCGCCACCGCTGCATCTTTGTATTGGCCGGGATTTTCTGAAAGCAGTTTGTGAGTCAACAACTGACCGTCGGGCCGCTTGCCCACAATGTCTGTGAACGTGCCACCTCGGTCAATCCAAAATTGCCAAGTTTTTTGATATGAGTTTGATGTGCGTGAAAACGATTGCATTTTGTAACGACTGCTTCAAATAGAAACATGGTTTCTACTATGATTGATCCATATTTGACCCAAGGTCAAACAACCCCTCAAGGATATACGTGTTTAAAAATGTGATGGCCTACCGAATTGGGCCCAACTGGAACGCCACCGTACCAGAAATTGAGAGTGCTTTGTCATCTAACCGTTTTGTAGAGTGCTCACCAGGTCAAGACAAGTCTGTAGGTTGGACCGAACCACGCGGCGTAGCTCATGGCCCTTTGATCGAGTCGATTGGGGGTCAATTGATTGCCAAGCTCTTGATAGAGACAAAAGCAGTACCCTCCTCCGTGGTCAAACGCAAAGCTGAACTTCAAGCACAAGAAATTGAAGCCCAAACAGGCCGTAAACCGGGCAAGAAAGAAACCCGCGAAATGCGTGAAGACATTTTGCACAGCCTTTTGCCGCAAGCTTTTGCCAAGCAAGGCTCAGTCATGGTCTGGATCAATCCTAAAGACAGTTTGTTGGCCATCGACGCTGGCAGCACTGGCAAGGCAGACGAGGTGATCACGCAGTTGGTGCGCGCCTTACCCGGCCTCGACCTGAACTTATTGCAAACTGCCACTTCACCACAAACCGCAATGGCTGCTTGGCTTTTGGCCACAAACCCCGATGATCTTCCACCCTCTTTGAGTGTCGAAAAAGAATGTGTTTTAAAGTCTGGCGCAGAAGACCAGCCCATGGTGAAGTACACACGTCATATTCTCAGCACAGAAGAAGTGCGTAAACACGTGCGCGAAGGCAAACTACCCACCCAGTTGGCACTGAGCTGGGAGGGCAAAGCCAGCTTTGTCCTCACCGAAAGTTTGCAGCTGAAAAAAGTCACATTTTTAGATGGCACAGAACCAGACGCCCTCAGCGCCGAAGGTGAAGACAAGTTTGATGCCGACGTGGTGCTGAGCACGGGCCTGTTGGGCCCTATGCTCAAGGATATGATTGATGCGTTGGGCGGAGAAAATGTGTTTGCAGAAGCTGCAAGCCATGCGGAAGGCCCGCCTTTTTAAGTCAAGGATGCTGACATGCTTTCAGTGATGGCCATTTGTGTGGGTGCATGCTTGGGCGCTCTGGCGCGCTGGCAACTGGGTTTATGGCTCAACCCTACTTCACCGGAAGAAGGCCTTTTCCCCTGGGGCACTTTGGCCGCCAACCTCATTGGCGGCTACTTGATCGGCCTGTGCATGGGTATTTTTCAGAACTTGCCTCAACTCGATCCTGAATGGCGTCTTTTGTGCATCACTGGCTTTTTAGGTGCTCTCACCACCTTTTCCACTTTTTCTGCTGAAGTGGTTGGCATGCTTCAGCAGGGCCGCTTGCTGATGGCTTTAAGCACAGCCAGCGTGCATTTAATTGGATCGCTGGTTTTGACCTATTTTGGGCTTTACACTGTCAAACTGATCAGTGTTAGTCCTATTCCCTAAATCATGGGACTGCGGTCTACTGAAACATTCTTTCAACCGGATTTAACTGGAGTTTTTATGAACCTGAATCGAGTTGCACGCCGTTTGGCCATTGGCATGGCTGTGGCATTGCCCATGACCCTCACGCTCAGCACCAGCGCACAAGCGCAAGCTTTCTTTCGCATTGGCACTGGCGGCACTGCAGGCACCTACTACCCAGTGGGCGGCATGATTGCCAATGCCGTTTCTATTCCCGGCAAATTGATTGCCACGGCACAAGCCACCAACGGCTCTGTGGCCAACGTCAATGGCGTGGCCAGCGGCGCCATGGAATCAGGCTTCTCTCAATCTGACGTGGCCACATGGGCCCAAAAAGGCACTGGCATTTACGAAGGCAAGCCCAATATTCCTGATTTGCGCCTCATCGCTAATCTCTATCCTGAAACCATTCACGTGGTGGTTAAAAAATCTTCTGGCATCAAGAGCATCTCAGAACTCAAAGGCAAGCGCGTTGCTTTGGACGAGCCAGGCTCTGGCACATTGGTCAATGCACGCCTGATCTTGGCTGCCTACAACATCAAAGAATCAGAGATCAAGCCCGAGTACATCAAGCCCAACCAAGCCGCTGACAAAATGAAAGACGGCGCTTTGGATGCTTTCTTCTTTGTGGGCGGGGCACCTGCCGGCGCCATTGCCGAGTTGGCATCTAGCGGCGGCGGCATTGCTTTGTTGCCCATTGATGGCGCACAAGCACAAGCCTTGCGCAACACCAGCAGTTTCTTTGCAGTCGACAGCGTACCTGCAGCCACCTACAAAGATGTTGATGGCGTCAACACATTGTCTGTGGGCGCACAATGGGTCACCAGCGCCAAAGCCGATACTGAAACCATCTACCAAATCACCAAAGCCTTGTACAGCGAGTCCACCCAAAAAGCTTTGGCCGCTGGCCACGCCAAAGGCAAGCTCATTACTCTGAAAAATGCTGTGCAAGGTGCTGGCATTCCTTTCCACCCAGGTGCTGAAAAGTACTACCGCGAAGCCGGTGTATTGAAATAATTTAACTTTCGTGAAATGCCAACGGGCGAGTTAACTCAAGGTTAACTCGCCCGTTATTATTTGAAGTTTTCAGAGTATTCACATGACCGCTGCCACCCTGCTACCCGACGATCAAAAACTCCAAGAACTCGAAGAACAGTTTGATCCGGAGATGCGCTTTCGGCCCACGATGCCGCCTGCAACGCAAATTGTGAAATGGCTCTTGATTGCCTTGTCTTGCTTCCACTACTACACCGCTGGTTTTGGTTTGCTGCAAGAAATCACACACCGCGGCGTGCACTTGGCTTTTGTGCTGGGCATGATTTTTTTGGTCTTTGCATTCAGCGCCTCATCTGCAGATCGAAGCGTTAAAAGTTCTCTGTTAAGTCCGGGCGGCGTTCCGCTGGTGGACTGGTTGTTGGCCGGCGCCTGCGCCATCAGTGTGCTCTACATTCCTTATGTCTTTGATGACCTGATGTTCCGCGTGGGCAACCCCAGCAACATGGACGTCATCATGGGCAGCATTTTGTTCATCACCTTGCTAGAAGCTACACGGCGCTCTATGGGTTGGCCCTTGCCTCTCATAGCCATTGGCTTCACCGTCTATGCATTGCTTGGCCCCTACTTTCCAGGATTGCTCAAGCACGCAGGTGCCAATTGGTCCATGATGATCAACCACCAATACCTCACCAGCCAAGGTATCTATGGTGTGGCTGTGGGCGTGGTGGCCACCTATGTTTTCCACTTTGTCTTGTTTGGCGTCATGGCCACGCGCATTGGTTTGGGTCAGTTGTTTCTGGATGTAGCTTCCAGCATTGCCGGTCGTTATGCAGGCGGCCCTGCCAAGGTCAGCGTGTTTGGTTCTGCTTTGTTTGGCATGCTCAGTGGCTCGTCGGTGGCCAATGCCGTCACGGTGGGTTCACTCACCATTCCCGCCATGATTCGAGTGGGCTACAAAAAACACTTTGCTGCAGCAGTTGAGGCAGCCTCATCCACAGGCGGTCAAATTACGCCCCCAGTTCTAGGTGCTGCAGCGTTCTTGATGATTGAGTTTTTGAACGTTCCCTACCAAACGATCATTGCTGCCTCAATTGTGCCTGCCTTCATGCACTTCTTCGGTGTGTTCATGCAAGTGCACTTTGAAGCAAAACGTTACGGCCTACGCGGCCTCACAGAAGAAGAGATGCCACGTTTGCGTGAGTCGCTGAAAATGCGCTGGCCGACCCTCATTCCGCTGGTCTTGCTGATCAGCATTTTGGTGTCGGGTCGCACGCCTTACTTGGCTGCTTTCGTGGGCATAAGCTCCTGCGCTATTGTCGGCATGACGACCAAAATCAGCGGCAATCAATTGAAAAACTGGGGCATGTTGTTTGTCATGCATGGCCTCTTGATGACCATCGCTTTCTCAGACTTTGGAAATGACAACAGCACCATCAAATTGGTTCTGTTTGCAGTCGCTCTGGCGGTGGGCAGTGCTACTTACCTTTGGGCAGATGTGCGAGGTCGCATCGAAGCACGTGTGTTAGTTGAAGCGCTCGAAACGGGCGCAAAGTACGCGTTGGCTGTCGGTGCTGCCGCGGCCACTGTAGGCATCGTGATTGGCGTGGTCACACTCACAGGTGTGGGATTCAAAATCAGCTACATCATCACGCAAGCAGCTCAAACCATTTCTGCCTTCATGAGCGGCTGGATTCCGGCAGATTGGGCCTCATTGAACACCCTGACCTTGTTGGCGGCCTTGATCATGACGGGTCTGGTTTGTATTTTGATGGGCTGCGGCGTACCTACCACAGCCACTTACATCATCATGGTGACAGTGGCAGCACCTACCTTGGTAGGCCTGGGCGTAGAGCCCTTGGTAGCGCACTTCTTTGTGTTCTATTACGGCGTGCTGGCCGATATCACACCGCCAGTAGCCTTAGCAGCCTATGCTGCGGCAGGCATGGCAGGCAGTGACCCGTTTAAAACCGGCAATACAGCTTTCCGCTTGGGCTTGGCCAAAGCCTTGGTGCCCTTTGTCTTTGTGTTTTCACCCTCGTTGTTGTTAGTGGCCAAGGGCTTCACATGGGAAAGCTTCATCATCACCTTCACAGGTTGCGTGATGGGCATCACACTCATGGCTGCAGCGCTCAGCAAATTCTTCATGGTGGAAATGAAGCGTTGGGAACAATTGTCTTGTTTGTTCGCTGCCTTGCTGATGATCGCGCCGAGTCTGACCGCCACCATCGTCGGCGTGATACTTGTCATTCCGATGATGGTCAATCAGTTTCGAAGGGCCAAGCTGGCTTAAATTGAATGAAGTTCACTTCACATTTGAGGTCTGACTTACCTCTGTGTTTAATTCAAAGCCCTTGCAGTTTCGCAAGGGCTTTTTTCATGGGTTGGCTGCAGACAGGAGCGCAGGAACATCGCGCAAACTCAACACCTTCAGGCCTGTGGCCAATTCAATGGCAGCTTGATAAGGCGGCAGGTTGGTGCACTCTAAAACGAGCGTCTTCAGATGCGGCGCAGATTGCTTCAGTTGCATTGCAGCTGAAACCACTTCGCGTTGTGCAAGTTGTCCATCCATGTTTGCTTGATTGCCCAAAATGCTTCGGCAAAAATGACTGTCAGGTGAGAGGCTTCGCACTACCAATCTGCTCAATTGGCCTTCAAATACGCCAGCGCCTTGCCAGTGCATGGGGGGCAGGCTGTTGGCATCAAGGCTCAAAACGCCCACCTGATCCTCTTTCAATAAGAGTTCAGGCAATAGACACAAACTTGAGGTCATGACCGGTACGCTTGTCAAAGACTGCAAATCTTTTTGCCAAAGAACTAAAAATCCACAACTGGTGGTGATGGCGCTTGCACCATTTTGAGCCAAGCCTTGAACCGCCTTACCAAACGCAGGTGCAAATGCACTTTGTTCAAAGCTTTCCTGCTGCTGCACAATCAATTGCGGCAAAGCGCCATGAACCACCACCTCTTGAACCTGTGGCCCCCAGCTGCTGGCAAGACCCAAATCGCCTGGTAACCTGAGAAAAAGTGTGTCCAGTTTAATCAAGCCCAAAAATTTATGGGGTAAAGAGGTAGAAGCCGGCATTGTTTTTGGGTTTATGCTTATGAATCTTTCATTTTTGATTTTCTAGGAGAAAGCATGATTCGCAAAGCACTCATTTGTCTTTTCAGCATGACCGCAATCGGTTCCGTCATGGCCCAAACCAAGTGGGACTTGCCTGCTGCCTACGCCGCATCCAACTTTCATACCGAAAATCTGACGCAGTTTGCGGCCGATATCGACAAAGCCACCAATGGCAAACTCAAAATCACAGTGCACGCCAACGCGTCATTGTTCAAGGCCAATGAAATCAAACGCGCCGTTCAAGGCGGGCAGGCGCCAATTGGCGAAGTGTTATTAGCCAACTTTGAAAACGAAAATCCACTTTACGGCGCTGATGGCATTCCCTTCTTAGCCACCAGCTATGCAGATTCCAAGCGTTTGGCCGATGTTCAAAAACCTTACCTCGACAAATTGCTCGGCACACAAGGCATGAAGCTTTTGTTCGCAGTGGCATGGCCACCCCAAGGCATTTATGTGAAAAAAGAAATCTCTTCTGTGGCCGACATGCGCGGTTTGAAGTGGCGCGCCTACAGCCCTGCCACGGGCAAGATTGCTGAATTAATTGGCGCTCAACCCGTCACCATTCAAGCCGCCGAGTTGTCCCAAGCCTTGGCCACAGGTGTGGTTGAAAGCTACATGAGTTCAGGCTCTACAGGCTATGACAGCAAAACTTACGAAAGCATCAAGTACTGGTACGACACACAAGCTTGGCTACCCAAGAATGCCGTCATTGTGAACAAAAAAGCCTTTGATGCCCTCGATGCCAGCACGCAAGCAGCCGTGCTGAAAGCAGCAGCAGATGCTGAAACACGCGGCTGGAAAATCAGCGAAGAGAAAAACGACTGGTACAAAAAAGCCTTGACCGAAAAAGGCATGAAGATCATGACGCCCTCACCCAAACTGATTGCCGACTTGAAACAAGTGGGCTCAATCATGTTGACCGATTGGCAAAAAAAGGCGGGGCCTGATGGGGAAGCCATGGTTGCTGCATACAACAAAGCTTCTGCTGCCGCGGCCAAGCCTGCTGCCAAAAAGTAATTCATGCGTCGCTTTTTGGATCGGCTGTATCTTTGGTCAGGTTACTTAGGTGCCCTGTTCATTGTGGGCATTTGCGCCGCAATGATCGGTCAAAGTATCTTGCGTGAGTTAGGGGTTCGCACGGGTGCAGTCAACGACGTTGTTTCGTGGTTTTGCGCCGCAGCGGCATTTTTCACCATGGCTCATGCCTTCAAACATGGCGACTTTGTTCGCGTCACACTGTTGCTTGAATCTGCAACGCCTGCCCATCGCAGACGTCTTGAATTGGTTTCATTGCTAATCGGCTGTGTTGCCACTGCTTACTTGGCATGGTCGGCCTGCTTGTTTACCTATGAGAGTTGGGAATTCAATGACATGGCGCAAGGCATGTTGCCGATGCCCTTGTGGATTCCTCAATTGAGTTTTGCATTTGGTTCCGTGTTGTTGTGGGTTGCCGTTGTCGATGAATTGATATTGGTTATGCGCGGCGAGACCCCTACATTTGTTCGCGCTGTGGAAGAACGCCACGCCAAGGGCGACTTTTCATCGGACATCTAACACTGTGACTACTTTAGCTATTGGCGGTTTGCTGCTGTTCATCATGCTGCTCTTGTTAAGCGGCGGCGTTTGGATTGCCATGACCCTGGCCATTTGCGGCTGGGTTGGGCAAGAATTTTTCACCACCACGCAGCCCGGCAAGAACTTATTTTCTGCTTTTTGGGAAAGCAATGCATCTTGGGAATTGGCTGCCCTGCCCCTGTTTGTTTGGATGGGCGAGATTCTGTTTCGAACCAAATTGAGCGAAGAAATGTTTGAAGGCCTAAGGCCATGGTTGAACCGCATACCCGGCCGCTTGATGCACACCACCGTGCTGGGTTGTGGCATTTTTGGCTCAGTCTCCGGCTCTTCTGCAGCCACATGCGCCACCATCAGCAAAGTGGCACTGCCTGAACTTATGAAGCGCGGCTATGACGAAAAAATTGCACTCGGCGCTTTGGCCACTGCTGGCACCTTAGGCATTTTGATCCCACCCTCCATCACCATGGTGGTGTATGCGGTGGCAGCGGACGCGTCCATCATTCGCATTTTCTTGGCAGGTTTTTTGCCAGGCTTTTTGCTCATGGCTTTGTTCAGTGGTTACATCATTTGGTGGAGCCTGCGCAATCCAGACAAGGTGCCTGCTGCCGACCCACCCTCCACTTTCCTTGAAAAAATCAAACAATCTGGCAACCTGATTCCTTGTGGTGCCTTGATTGTTTTCGTTTGCTGGGTCTTGATTGCTGGCTATGCCACCGCCACAGAATGCGCAGCCTATGGCGTTGCAGGCTCCCTTGCCTTGGCAATGTGGTCACGGAGCCTAACCTGGGAAAACTTCTGTGAAGGATTGATGGGCACCACTCGCACCAGTTGCATGATCATGTTCATCTTGGCAGGCGCCGCATTTCTGACCAAAACCATGGCTTTCACGGGCATTCCCAGAGAATTGGCCGATTGGGTCAACAGCATGCAGCTTTCACCCATGGCCCTGATCGCTGTTCTGACTGTGGTGTACCTCATTTTAGGAACTGCACTTGATGGCATCAGCATGATTGTGCTCACCAGCGCAGTGGTTTTACCCATGATTCAAAAGGCTGGCTTCGACCTCATTTGGTTTGGTATTTTCATTGTCTTGCTTGTTGAAATTGCCGAGGTCACGCCACCTGTCGGCTTTAACTTGTTTGTGCTTCAAAACATGACTGGCAAAGACAGCAACACCATCGCCAAGGCCGCCATACCATTCTTCTTATGCTTGGTGGTCTGCATTGTTTTGATTACCGTTTTCCCCCAAATCGTGACCTATTTGCCCGATTTGGTCATGGGAGCGGACAAATAGGTTTCTGCCTTTTTGAAGCTTTCATGACAGAAACAATTGACCGTCATCAAACAAGCGATGGGTCATAAGGGAAAGTCCTTAAAAGCAAGGGTACTAGGCCGTGATCTACTGGAGGACGAAATCACCCCTCAGGAGTCACGCATGCAGGTTCAAATGAAGGTCAACGGCAAATCAGTGTCCGTTGACGCAGCCCCCAATACATTGCTCGTCACCGCCTTGCGCGAGCACCTCAAACTCACTGGCACCCACGTCGGTTGCGATACCGCCCAGTGCGGTGCGTGTACGGTTCATGTCAACGGCCGTGCCGTCAAGTCATGCAACATGCTCACCGCCCAAGCCCAAGGTGCCGAAGTGACCACCATTGAAGGCTTGGCACACGCCGATGGCACCATGCACCCCATGCAAGCGGCCTTCAAAGAATGCCATGGTTTGCAATGCGGTTTTTGCACCACCGGCATGGTCATGAGTGCGGTTGACATTGCCAACCGCCACCCCAAGGCCAGCGAAACCGAAATTCGTGAATTGCTCGAAGGCAATCTGTGCCGTTGCACCGGTTACCAAAACATAGTCAAAGCCGTGCAGCAGGGTTCTGCTGCAATGAAAGCTTAAGGAGCTCATCATGGGTGCATCAGATTTCTCCAAACTTCCTCACATCGGTGAGTCCCTGCGTCGCAAGGAAGACTACCGCTTCCTCACAGGCGCTGGCAACTACACAGACGACATTCGCCTAGACAACATGACGCACGCTGTGTTCGTGCGCTCGCCACATGCGCATGCCAACATCAAAAGTGTCAACAAGGCCAAAGCCTTGGCAGCACCGGGTGTGGTGGCCGTGCTGGACGGCCCAGATGTCGTCGATGCCAAGATCAATGGCCTGCCTTGCGGCTGGCTCATTACCGACACCAGTGGCAAGCCCATGAACGAGCCGCCTCACCCCATTCTTGCCAATGGCAAGGTGCGCTATGTGGGCGACCACGTGGCCATGGTGGTAGCAGAAACTTTGGAACAGGCTAAGAACGCTGCCGAGTTGGTGGAAGTTGAATACGACGTACTGCCCGCTGTGGTCGATGTGCGCCATGCCAAAAAGGCCACCGCCCTTCACGCCGAAGCGCCCGATAACCATTGCTACAACTGGGCCATCGGCGACAAAGCTGCTGTCGATGCTGCGTTTGCAGGTGCGGCTCATGTCACCAAGCTGGATTTGATCAACAACCGCTTGGCGCCCAACCCCATGGAGCCACGCGCCGCCATTGGCAGTTACAACCGCGCCAGCGACGAATACACACTGTATGTGTCCAACCAAAATCCGCACGTAGAGCGTTTGCTCATGACGGCATTCGTGTTGGGCTTGCCCGAACACAAAGTGCGTGTGATTGCGCCCGATGTGGGCGGTGGTTTTGGCGCCAAAATTTATTTGTACGCCGAAGATGTTTGCCTGACATGGGCTTCCAAAAAGCTCAATCGCAACATCAAATGGAATTGCGACCGTTCTGAAGCTTTCTTAAGCGATGCACATGGCCGTGACCACTCCAGCCACGCCGAATTGGCCCTCGACAAAGACGGTAAGTTCTTGGCATTGCGCGTTCACACAGACGCCAACCTTGGCGCCTACTTGTCTACGTTCTCAACAGCGGTTCCGACCATTTTGTACGCCACCTTATTGGCAGGCCAATATGCGACGCCACAGGTCTACGTTGAAGTAGATGCTTGGTTCACCAACACGGCGCCAGTCGATGCCTACCGCGGTGCAGGACGTCCAGAAGCCACCTACTTGCTCGAGCGCATTGTGTCTCGTGCCGCATGGGAAT
>CANFJC010000050.1 GCA_947447245.1 Comamonadaceae bacterium | reverse complement strand
TACATGCACAGGGCCCACCGTTTCTTGGGCCAATTTCAAAGCAGAAAAAACGGGACGCTCGGGGCAGCCAATGCACATGCTGGGCGGCCGTGCAGGAATAGGCATTCCCAACATCGTTTGCACTTCTTGGCGCCTTTTGGCATTGCCTTCCAACCATGCTTGCGTTGTTGAAGGTACAGCGCTGGGTTCGTGTCGGTTGAGAAAATTCAGCAAACCTTCAGCCATGACCTCGGCCGTGTATTCACCGCCAGAAGGCAACATGTCTTTGCCATGCAAAGGCGTTTGAAAATCCAAACGGCGCAGCATGAGTGCCAACTCTTGCTCTATGTATTCTGGTTGTCCCTCTTCCAGCAACAGCACAGCCGACTTGTCTTTGCAAAAATCAATGAGCTCAGTGGGCACCAAAGGATAAGTCACATTCAAGACCAAAATGGACAGGCTTGAGACACCAAACGCATCTGACAAATCAAATTGCTGAAGCGCCCGAATGAGCGTGTTGTAAAGGCCGCCTTGCACAATCAAACCTAAATGCTTGTGCTGGGTGCCGGGGAAATGTTCATTCATGCCATTGGCGAGAATAAACTCGCGCGCCGCAGGCAACCTGTGCGCCACTTTGCGTTTCTCTTGCGCAAACGTCACAGGCGGATGCGCCAATCGCATGTAATCAAAACCAGCAGGCTCGGCAATCAAATTCTTTTTAGAAAGCAAGGGCGCTTGGTTTGTTTTGGCCACAAACTGTCCGCGCACATGACACGCCCGAATGCGCAGTTCCATCATGACGGGCATGTTGGAAGCTTCAGACAATTGGAAACCTTGCTCGACCATGTTGACCATTTGACCCAACTCTGGCCGGGGGTCAAGCAAGCACATGCCCGACTTCAAAGCATAGGCATGTGTGCGTTCTTGAATGACGCTGGCACCCTCGCCGTAATCTTCGCCCACCACAATGAGCACACCACCCGTAACGCCAGGCGATGACAAATTGGACAAGGCATCGGCCGCTACATTGGTGCCCACAATGGATTTCCAAGTGACTGCGCCGCGAATGGGGTAATGAATAGAAGCCCCCAACATGGCAGCCGCTGAAGCCTCGTTGGAACAGGCTTCCACATGAACACCCAATTCATCCATGTAAGGCTTGGCTTGCACCATGACATCTAAAAGGTGCGAAACGGGTGCGCCTTGATAGCCCCCTACATAAGCAACACCCGACTGCAGCAATCCTTTGGTAATGGCCAGTATGCCCTCGCCTCGAAATACCTCACCCTCGCCCATGCGAAGGGCCTTGATTTCTTCATGAAACGAAACTTCCAAACCTCACTCCAATCAAGCTTTAGCGTATTTGCCCGTCAGTTGCGGGGTAGTTCCCGTGAGTCCACGTTGTTCACGCTCTAAGCGTGTTTCTCTGGACCATGTTCTCTTCAGATCATCTTTCACGGCGATTGTAAGGCGGCCCATGCCTTCAACTTCCAATTCAACTTTGTCGCCATCTTGGAAAGAAGACAGTCCTCGGTGATTGGTGCCAGTGGCAATGATGTCACCCGGCTCTAGTTCATGAATACTCGATACCCATTCGATGCAACGCGGAATTTTGTGCGCCATGTCATCGGTGTTGAAGTTTTGCTTCAACACACCATTGACCCACAAGCGCACCTGCAATTTATGCGGATCTTTGACTTCATCGGCAGTGACAATGTAGGGTCCAATGGGTGCAAACGTAGCGCGTGATTTCATTTGGTAAAAAGAATTGCTTTCAGGCTGTACACCTCTGGCAGAACCATCAATGAAATTCACATAGCCAAAAATATGCGCCATGGCATTGGAGGCAGGGATAAAACTTCCGCCTTTGCCCATGATCAAAGCCAATTCAGCCTCGCCTTCAAAAATGGTAGATGGGATATCGGGCAAGACCATGGTTTCACCATGACCAATGATGCAGCCAGGTGATTTGTGAAACGCATTGATCAAGGCCGGTTGTTTGCGCGTGCCATCTTCCATGTAATTCACAGCCATGCATTCAATGTTGACGGGCTTTGGCAAAGGCGCTCGAATTTTCACACCCGCGATGGGCACCGTTTTGCCTGTCTCAACAAATTTTTCAATTCGCGGTCTGACTTGGTCAAAAGTACCAATCATGCCGTTCATCAAGTCGCCAATGCCATGGTGAGGAATATTGGCCACGACCGAGGTGATGTCTACCAAGCCCTCTCCCTTGATAATGCCAATTCGGTAGTCGTTAAAAAGCATAATTTTCATAATGATCCCTCTGATGGTGGCGGGTTAGTAGCGGTTTAGAAGAATCATCATAGGTCTGCCGCTGAGAGTAATCAATGGGTTTCAGTCTCAATTGACTGCGGTTTTCCCTAATCGACTCTCTATTCTTTTGGGCACACTATGAGCGTATCTAAGGAGCCCCAAATGAACTTCGATCAAACTGAGCAGAGAAGAACTTTCATCAAAGTCGCAGTCGGCGTGAGTTCTGCGTCTTGGGTTTCATGGTCAACGGCCAGTTCAAATGCTTCAGCGAATGAGTCACCCTTGGAAAGACAATTGCGAAGCTTGCCTCACAAAGCAGAGCCCATGATTGTTTCTGGAAGAGTCACAAACCCTCAAAATAAGCCTTGTTGCGGCCAGTCTGTTATGGCCAGCACAAAGCCGATCGTCACAGATGCCGATGGCCGCTTTTGGCAAGCAACCAGCACGACAGAATTTAAAAACACCAACATGCCAAGCAGCAAACAAATTGCCAATCACCAACTGTCACAAGACGCGAGCGGTGTTTGGCGGCTTTATCTCGAATTGAATGCTTAAAAATAAGCCGGTAAAAATTTGGCCGCAATGGCCCAACGCTCTTCCATCCAATGCCATGCCAAGTGCGCAATCAGGGCTGATAAGACAATTGTCAAAGTACGCGCATACGCTTTGGTAGAAAGCCACATTGCGACAGGTACTCCTAGAAGTAAAACCAAGAGTTGGCCAGCTTCAACACCCAGGTTGAATGAAAGCAAAGACAGAACATGGTGTGTGCCAGCAAATTGCATGCTTTCATGCAGGGCGAATGAGAATCCGAATCCATGAATCAAGCCAAATAAGCTGCAAACAAGCCATCTGCGGTGAACATCGGCGCGCCAGATGTTTTCCAAAGCCAAGTACACGATGGAAAAGGCGATGGCCAATTCCACCCAGGGCAAGAACCACAATCCTGCTGGCGCATAACCCATTGCAGCCGCTATCAGCGTCAAAGAGTGCGCCAAGGTGAAGCCGGTGATCACGCCCACCAAACTGAGCCATTGGGTCGCAGTCAAAATTAAGCATGCTATGAAAAGCAGGTGGTCAGTGCCACTCAAAATATGCTTGAAACCCATCTGAATAAATCGCCAAGAAGCTTGCCAGGCACTTGGATTGAGCAAGACCGCTCCCTCTCTGGCATTGAACTCAAACGCCCGCTCCTCAGCATTCAACAATTGAAATCGCAAATCAATGGCCACCCTTTGCGCGAGCCTTTGTAGTCCAAAATCGATTTCGATATTGGAGTCGTCGTTTTTGGCATTCACTTGCAATTCAAGGTCCAAATACTGCTGATTCCAGACCAATTGAGAGGGTAGCTCCCAGTTTTCCGATCGCACATGCGCCAAAGCTGTTTCATAGGTGACAAATGAACGGTTAGAAGGCAGACTGATCCTTGCACTTTTGACAATCACCCGATTCAAAGATTGTTGACCTTGAACAATTTTGAGATTGTCTACAAACCATAACTCTGCCGCTTGCTGCAAAGCGGGTTTGATATGAAGGATGTCGAGGTACAGGTTGTTAAGCAGTGGCAACTCAACTTCTTTCATTGAACTCAAGGGCACTCGTATCAACAACGTGAGACCCTGTTCTTCTTGTTTCAGAAAAGATTGAACCTGCACATCATTTGGAATTTCATGCGCTTGGGCACCTGCATACAGGCCCCAATTTGACAGGGTGACGACCAAGGCCAACCGACACAAAAAGCGGCCAATCGCACTAGGGGTTTGCGAGCATCTCATTCAAATTGACTTCTTAACAGTTGTTTTATGCATAGGCCTATGCTAGCCTTAAAGACATAAGAAATGATTCGTGCTTTGACTTTACTTCACAAATAAAAAGAGGTCGACTTTATGCTTAACCGCTCACGCTTTTCCTATCTTGCTTCAGCCCTTTTTGCTGCCATCGGCCTCACTGTATTGGCAATCAGCATGGTTGATCAGCCCGTCAACGCCAAAGCTGACACGGTCAAGGCGCCCATCTTTGAAGTAGATCCCCTTTGGCCCAAACCCATGCCCAATCATTGGTTGCTAGGCATGGCCATTGGCGTTTGGGTTGATGAAAAAGACCACGTCTGGATCATTCACCGCGGCGCTGACACACTCAACGCCAATGAGCTGGCCCTGACTAAAAATGTGGGTGAGTGCTGCGCGGCGGCACCCCCGGTTCTTGAGTTTGACCCCGCTGGCAGGTTGGTCCAAGCATGGGGCGGCCCAGGCCCTGGCTACGAATGGCCCGACTCCAATCACGGCATTCACATTGATCACAAAGGCAATGTTTGGATTGGCGGCAATGGCGAAAACGATGCACACATTTTGAAATTTACCCGCGACGGTAAATTCTTAATGCAAATGGGAAAACACAAAGGCAATAAAGGCAGCAACGACACAGAAAACTTTGGCCGTGTTGCCAAAATATGGGTCGATCCCAAAACCAATGAGGCTTATGTTGCCGATGGTTATAAAAATAAACGTGTCGCCGTACTCGATGCCGACACAGGGGTCATGAAACGTTATTGGGGTGCCTATGGCAACAAACCTGATGACGCCGATTTAGGCAAATACGACCCGTCTGCACCGCCGCCCAAACAATTTAGAAATCCTGTGCATTGTGTGGAAAGAAGTCACGATGGCATGGTCTATGTTTGCGACAGACAAGCCAACCGCATCCAAGTCTTCAAGCCAGACGGCACCTATCTCAAAGAAGCCCATTTTGCAAAACAAACCTTGGGTTCAGGCTCAACATGGGATTTGGCTTTTTCCAAAGATCCACAGCAACGCTTCATTTTTCTTGCAGATGGCACAAATGAAAAAATTCGCGTCATTGTCAGAGAAACCATGATGGAATTGACCAATTTTGGAGATGGTGGCAGACAGCCCGGTCAATTCTTTGGCGTGCACAGCATTGCGACAGACTCTAAAGGCAATATCTACACCACGGAAACCTATGAAGGCAAACGCCTGCAAAAATTTGTCTACAAGGGCATGGGTGAAGTGGCAAGATCACAAGGCACTGTGTGGCCTAAGCGCTGATCACTGAAACAGCGCATCGTCAAAAATTGCCACGGCTCGGGTCCAACCTGCAGACGCACCTCTGATCTTGTGCGGAAAGCAGCTGATGTAAAAGCCTGAAGCCGGCAATGACTCCAAGTTGTGCAGCTTTTCGATGTGGCAATAGCCAATGTCGCGCCCTGCTTTATGCCCTTCCCAGATGAGTGACGCATCTTGCGAGGCTTTGTACTTTTCTGCGGTATGGACAAAAGGTGCGTCCCAACTCCAGGCGTCTGTGCCTGTCAGGCGAATGCCTCTTTCCAGCAAGTACATGGTGGCTTCATAGCCCATGCCACAGCCCGTTGAAACGTAATTGGCATGGCCATACTTCATGCCAGCTGCCGTATTGATGACCACAATTTCCAGTGGCTGCAGCACATGCTTGATTCTTTTTAATTCGGCCTCAACATCTTCGGCAGTGACCACATAGCCATCTGCAAAGTGTCTGAAATCAAGTTTCACGCCCGGCTGAAAACACCACTCAAGCGGCACATCGTGAATGGCAATGGCCGGCTTCTTGTTGCCCAAAGCATTGTCCATGGTGGAATGAAAGTGGTAAGGCGCATCCAAATGCGTGCCGTTGTGCGTAGAGAGTTGAACGGTTTCAACAGCCCATCCCTCGCCATCAGGCAAGTCTTCTTTTTTCAGTCCTGGAAAAAAAGGTGCAATTTGCTCAAATGAATTTTCGTGTGTGAAATATTCAATTTTGGGCGCAAACGCAGGCGGGTCACTTATCACATCGTTTTCAAGAAAGATGGAGAGGTCTACAAATTTTCGCGTCATGGCTATCGGCTCTTTCATTTCCAAAAAGTCAAAATAAGTTTACAGTCGGTCGCAACGCAACGCAAATTGAATTCAAACCACAATGTCCATTCAAGTCTCAGAGCCAGCCAAAGTCAACGCCAAAGACTTACTCATGGTTCTCATTGTGACGGTTTCTTGGGGCATGAACTACCCCATCATGAAATACGTGGTCAACAGCTATCCGCCTTCGGCATTCAGGGCTTACACCTTCATCGTCGGTTTTATTTCCTTGGGTTTGTACGCTTATTACAAAGGTATTTCTTTGGCCGTGATCAGCACAGAAAGATGGCCCGTTTTCAAATTGAGCATGTTCAACATGGTGGGTTGGCACCTGCCCATGATCTATGGCGTCAGCATGCTCAATTCTGGCCGAGCCGCCATCATTGGCTACACCATGCCCGTTTGGGCTTTGTTGGCCAGTGCCTTGCTCTACAAAGAAAAAATCAATGCCCGATCATTGATCAGCATTTTTTTGGCCATGACAGCTGCTTTGCTCTTGGCATGGGGCAGTCGGCAGCAATGGGGCAATCACCCCTTAGGCGTTGGCGTTATGTTGGTGGCAGCCGTCATATGGGGCACTGGCAATGCCATGATGAAGAATGCAAAGCTTGCCCTTCATGGCGTGGCCCTCACCTTTTGGGCCTTGTTCATTGCTTTTGTATTTTTCTTTGGCATCACCGTGGCCTTTGAAACAGAGCAATGGGCTTGGCCCAATTTACTGCAATGGCTGGCCATTCTGTATGGTGGCGTTGTGACATTTGCTGTGAGTTATGTGGCTTGGTTTCATGTCGCCAGAAAACTCTCTGCCGTCTCTAGCGGCCTGTCTATCATGCTGGTGCCTGTGTTTGGTGTGACGGGCGGCGCATTGGTACTGGGCGAATCTGTCACCACCCCCGATGTCTCTGCACTGATTTTGATCTTGATCGCCATGGTGGTCGTACTTTCACCCAATATCCATGTCACACAAATTTTGAAACGTAAATCAGAAACTTAATTTCACAAAGGAGCCCCAATGATCCAAACTCGCCATCTTTTCAGCATCAAATTGTCAGTCCCCAGCATCATTGATTTGGGACAAACGCCTATGGGCGGTCGCAAAATTGCCCCAGTCAGTGGTGGCGAATTTACGGGTGAGCGGATGAAGGGCACCGTGGTTCAAGCCCCAGGGGGCGATTGGTTGCTCATGCGGCCCGATCAAGTGCTCACACTAGATGTGCGTTTAACTTTGCTCACAGACGATGGCGAATACATCTACATGTCTTACCGCGGCTTAAGACATGGCCCGAAGGAAGTGATGGACAAACTCAACAAGGGTGAGCCTGTTGACCCCGCCTTGTATTACTTCCGCATGACGCCCATCTTTGAAACCGCAAGTACCAAGTACGCTTGGCTCAATCGCATCATTGGCGTTGGCACGGGCCGACGTGAAAGCACGGGCCCTATCTATGAGGTCTACGAAGTTTTGTAAATCAGCGGCTTACAGCTTGGCGGAAGTCGCTTCGTAATTGATCACAAACTCTTCCGGTACCGCAGGCCCCCACAAATAGAAAGAATCGTGTTGCGGGTAGTTGCCTGTGGCCCAATCATGGTCGGCTGGCACAAAGTCAATGTCAAACGAAAACTCGCTGTAACTGCCCCATGGGTCTCTGGAATAAAAGAAATAGTTGGAGCCCAGCACATGTCTGCCCACGCCCCAGCCCTTCGTGTAGCCGGCCTCTAGCATTTGAGCCATGCCCAGTCCCACATCTTCCAACTGGGCAACGTCCCAGCTGAGGTGATGCAAACCTGGGCCTTCTGACTGCACAAAGGCCAGCATGTGGTGGTCGCTGCCATGAATGCCGTGCATGAAAACGATGAAGTCATCGGAACGGTCGGTGACACGCAAGCCCAAGACTTGGGTGAAAAAATCAACCGATTCAGGCACCTTGTTGGAAAACAAAAGAGCGTGTGACAAGCGTCTAGGCTTCACAGGGTGAATGCTAGAGCGTGTGGGCGCATTGCCCTTGCCAACAGGCGCTTTGGAAACGAGCGGGGCGGGGCTTTTTTCTTGTGGGGAACATTGGGCTGCTGCAATGATCTGAACAAAAAAACCTTCCGGGTGAACCACCCAAATGCCCTCAGCACTGCCCAATGGATGGGGGGTGCCATGGCTGTAGGGCAAGGCTTCAACCCTTTTTTGAATTTCAGCCATGTCCTCTTCAAAGGCTGCAAAAACCAAGTACTGCAACTCCTTCTTAGCCCCACCCGGCAGTATGCTGGCCCAGCACTGTGAATGGCCATGGGTATGCAAATCGACTTGGTGGGCGGTATGCCGGACATCTAAGCCAAAGGCGCTGTAGTAATCAACAGCTGCTTTTAATTCAGGAACCGTGAAGACCACCCGATCTAAGGAGTGCACAACACTGGAATTTTTTCGATGGGGGGATTTACTCATGGTGACTCCTCTCTTGACCGCTTGGATACTGGTGATAGCATAGCTTTAGTAGTCACTATCGACGTTGAAAAAGTAAGGAAAACCATGCCTATTCACTCTTTGAATCATTTTTTCATTCGCTCCGAAAACCTTGAACTCACCAAAGATTTTTACATGACTGTATTGGGTTTTGAAGTTATGGCAAGACCTGATTTTCCCTTCCCCGGTTATTGGTTAGGCATCAACGGCTCGATTCAGGTTCACTTGGGCCCCTCCAACATTCCCAACCGAGAAAAATACTACATCGGTACCGGCAGCGATGCCGCCAACGGCCAGACCGGCGTCATCGACCATGTGGCATTTTTAGCGGAAGAGCCTGAATCATTTGTAGAGCGGTTTCAAGAGAAAAATATCAGCTTCAGGCCTAGGCATTTTCCCGAATCCAACCTGTACCAACTGTTCATCAAAGACCCCAATGGCGTCATGATTGAGCTCAATTTTTTCAACATCACCCAAGCCCCCGCCTGGAGTGGCGAGGACTACTCCCAAATGGAACGTGTGACCGAGACTCACACGACCTAGAGGATTTCTGCTTTTCTTGATGCAAGTTAGGGTAATAGCGGATACCAGTTCAGCTTCTCTCTCTTAGCATTGCCAAGTCATTCTTTTAACAACTTGGGAGACATTCATGGACAACATGCGACGCAAGGTGATAGGAACGGGTACCGCTGCTTTGGTGGCAGCATCAGTGCCTGGGAGTTTGGTTTTCGCGCAAGGCGCGCCCATCAAAATTGGCATGAGCATGCCTCAAACGGGTGGACTTGGCGCTGGCGGGCAAGCTGCCTTGATCGGTATTCGCATGTGGGTCGATGACGTCAATGCCAAGGGCGGCTTGCTGGGCAGGAAAGTTGAGTTCATTGTGTATGACGACCAAAGCAATGGCGCCAACACCCCGGGCATCTACACCAAGCTGCTAGACGTCGACAAGGTTGACATCCTGATTGCACCTTACGCCACCAACCCAACCGCTCCCATCATGCCTTTGGTCAAAGAGCGCGGCAAGCTGCTCATGGGCAACTTCTCCTTCCAAGTGAACTCCAAAGTTCAGCACGACATGTGGTTTAACAATGCGCCCTGGAACGATGCCAGAGGCTGGTCTGAGGGCTTTCTAGAAGCCGGCCGTGCTGCCGGCGCCAAAAGCCTGGCAGTGTTTGCTGCCGATGCTGAGTTCCAACAGAACTTGGCCAATGGCGCTCGCGAGATTGCTCAAAATTCAGGCTGGAACATTGTTTACAACCAAAACTACCCTGGCAACAACACAGACTTCTCATCCATCATTCGCTCAGTACGGGCCGCCAGGCCAGAGGCTGTGTTTGTGGCTTGCTACCCTAACGAAGCGGTGGCCATCATGCGATCTGTCAATGAAATTGGCCTAGGCTCACAAGTTCAAATTTTTGGCGGCGGTATGGTGGGCTTGCAATTCACACCCGTCATGCAAAGCTTGGGCAGTTTGCTCAATGGCGTCGTCAACTTCAACTCTTACGTGCCAGGCATGAAGTTCCCAGGCATTGACGACTTCTTCAAACGCTATACAGAGCGCGCCATTGCAGCCAAGGTCGATCCATTAGGCTATTACTTACCTCCCTTCAACTATGCCACTGGTCAGATGATCGAACAGGCTGTCAATGCCACCAAGTCCATTGACAACAAAAAGTTGGCTGAGTACATTCGCAAAACTGAATTCAACACCATTGTGGGCCCCATCAGCTTTGACAAAAATGGTGAGCGCGCCAAACCAAGGCTGGTTCAAGCTCAGTTTAGAAATGTCAAGGACAACGACTGGGAACAATTCAAGAATCCAGGCAAACAAGTCGTGATTTGGCCATCTGTTGACAAGCAAGGTGACATCATTACCCCGTTCGATCGGGCTAGAAAAGCCACTTGATTGAGTCTTATCGCAACAGCAATAGGTGAGGCTTTTAAAAGCCTCACCTTTCATTGAAGCATTCCCGATGATTTCTATCGATCTACTTTTTGAGGCGGTCCTCTTTGGCATTTTGCTGGGTTGTTTTTACGCAGCGGTCAGCTTGGGCCTCTCGGTTGCATTTGGTTTGCTCGATGTGCCCTATGTTGCGCACCCTGCCCTGCTGATCTTGGGCTCGTATTTCACATTTCTGCTCAGTAAAACCGGTATAGATCCCATCGTCTGTGGGCTCTTGCTCATGCCGGTCTTTTACGTCATTGGCATTGCGCTTTATCGCTTTTATTACGAAACCTTTGAACGCCGAAGCTCCGACACAGGCGTTCGCGGTCTGGCATTTTTCTTTGGCATTGCCTTCATCATCGAGGTCTGCCTCATTTTGGTGTTTGGTGTTGACCAGCGCACCGTCAGTGCCACTTACATTGGCAGCAGCTTGGAAATTGGCGAGTACCGTTTTCCCTATCGCATGCTGGTGGCCTTTGGCATTGCCATCTTTCTCACCACCCTGCTCACTTTGTACTTTTCCAAAACCTTCAATGGCCGCGCCATCAAGGCCGTAGGTCAAGACGAAGGTGCTTTGAGACTGATGGGCGCCAACCCCGTCAAAATCAAACAACTCGCGTTTGGCATTGCCACCGCCGTCAACGCCTTGGCTGGTGCCATGCTGATCATTGTGGGGCCCGTAGAACCCGCCATGGACCGCATTTACATTGGCCGAACTTTTTGCGTGGTGGTGCTTGCTGGTTTGGGCAGCATGAGCGGCACTTTGGTGGCAGGATTGATTTTAGGCATTGCAGAGTCCATCGTCATGATGACCTTGGGAGCCTCTTGGGCGCCTGCAGTTTCTTTTGGTTTGTTGCTCTTCATGCTGGGCATAAGACCTCAAGGTCTGTTTGGAAGATAAGTACCCATGAAATACAGCATTTACGCATTCATTGCACTCCTGGGTTTTCTAGGACTCTCGTTGATGAACGTCAACGAATACATTTTCTTTGCTGGCTTCGTAATCTTGCAATTTGTCGTGCTGGCCACTGCATGGAACATCTTGGGCGGCTATGCAGGCTATGTGAATTTTGGTGTGCCGGCCTTCATTGCCGTGGGCGCCTACACCGCGGTCGTCCTGTTCAAATCGATTTCAGCGCCCTTGGTGGTGCAAATCATTGGAGGCGGTATTCTGGCAGGCTTGTTGGGCCTCATTGTGGGACTGCTGACCCTCAAATTGCGCGGCATCTTTTTCTCGATTGCCACTGTGGCGGTGGTCTTTATCTTGGAAACAGTGGTCATGAATTGGCGCTATGTGGGAGGCGCCACCGGCTTGCAACTGAGCAGGCCGCCCGATCTTTGGATTTTTGACTCTTACACCCGCATGCTGTTTTTTGTCATGGCTGTTTTGGCCATTGGGTCTGTTTCGATTGCTCGCTATATTCAAGACTCATTTTTAGGCCGCGGCTTAAGGGCCGTGCGAGATTCAGAAGAAGCCGCTGAATGCTCGGGCGTTCCCACCCTGAAAATCAAACTCATTGCTTGCACCATTTCTGGCGCACTCATGGGCATCGCTGGCGCACCCATGCCCATGTACCTCAGTTACATTGAGCCAACGGCCACCTTCAACCTCAACTACTCTATCTCCGCTTTAGGCATGCCCATCATTGGCGGCACATCGCACTGGATTGGCCCCGTCATTGGTGCGCTTTTGTTGGCCACCATCCAACAAGTGGTGACAGTCACAGTTTCCAACGAATTGAATGTTTTGGTGGTGGGCGTTCTGTTGGTTTTATTTGTTGTTCTAGCACCCGATGGCATTTTAGGATTGATTAAAAAATGGAAACAATCCTCGAAGTAAACAACGTCGTCAAACAGTTTGGTGGCTTCACCGCGCTCTCGGGCGTGAATGTGAATGTTCACAAAGGCGAAAGGCTTGGCTTAATTGGTCCCAATGGATCGGGTAAAACCACGTTGATCAATTGCATCTCAGGTGCCTACACCGACTACCAAGGCGCCATTCACTTCAACGGTCAAGACATCTCTAAACTCAAAGCGCACGAAAGAACAAAGCGCGGCATTGCTCGCAGCTTTCAAATTCCGCGCCCTTTCAGCAGCATGACCGTGATGGAAAATCTGCTCGTGCCTTTTGCTTTTGTGGGCGGCAAAGATGGCCCTGAGCAGCAAGAAGAAGCCATGAACATTTTGCGGGGCATGGGCTTGGCTGACAAAGCATTCGTGCAGTCCAATCAATTGTCGCAAGTTGAATTGCGCAAAATGGAACTGGCACGGGCCATGGCCGCCAAACCCAAATTGCTCATTTCAGATGAAGCCATGGCCGGCTTGTCTGGGCACGAAGTTGATGAAGTTCTTGAAATTTTGTTTGACTTGAACAAGTTGGGCATCACCATCATCATGATTGAACACATCATGCAAGCGGTGATGAAATTTTCAGAACGGATCATTTGCTTGGATGCCGGCAAAATCATTTGCGAAGGCACGCCAGAAACCATTGTGAAAAACCCAGAAGTACAAAGGGCCTACCTTGGCGACTAAACTCATCATCGAAAATATCGACGCTGGTTATGGCGCTGTGCGTGCATTGCATGGCGTGTCACTGACCATTGAAAATGGGCAAACAGTGGCCTTGTTGGGCACCAATGGCAATGGCAAAAGCACCCTCATGAAATGTGTCATGGGCATGGTCAAACCCGATCAGGGCAGCATTCGATTGGAAATGGATGGCGCCACCCACGACCTCACCCAACTTTCTACAGAAGAAATTGTGAATTTGGGCGTTGCACTCATTCCTGAAGGTCGCAGGCTGTTTCCCAAACTCACCGTCGAAGAAAACTTGTTGCTAGGCGCATTTCGCGAAGTCTCACGCCCGCAAATTCCAGACAACATTGCATTTTGCTATGAAGCCTTTCCAGTCTTGAAAGAACGCAAGAACCAGTTGGCTGGCTCTATGTCTGGCGGACAGCAGCAAATGTTGGCCATTGCACGTGCGCTGATGTCGTCGCCCAAATTGCTCTTGGTGGACGAACCCTCAGTGGGCCTGTCGCCCCTGTTGGTTTCACAAACCATCACCAAGCTCAAAGAGTTGAAAGACAAATACAAACTCACCGTGCTGATGGCTGAGCAGAATTTCAAGCAGGCCATGCGAATTGCAGACCACGGGCACATCATTGTGCATGGTGAAATTGTATTCAATGGTGACGTCGACACCCTCATGAGCAATGACCTCGTCAAGAGCTACTACCTTGGCGTCTCCAAATAAACACTGATTTTCCAATGCTTCAATAGCATGTTTGTGAAGAGGAGTATTCAATGAAGTCCCCAGAGTTTTCATACCTCAAAGCACAAACCTTGGCGGATGTTTTTTCAGCGCTTGAAACGCACGGTGACACGGCGCAAATATTGGCAGGGGGGCAAAGCCTTTTGGCCATGTTGAATTTGCGCATGGCCAATCCCAAGATACTCATCGACATCAGCGGCCTTGAATCACTCAAAGGCATTCAGAAAACTGGCGATGTGATTCGAATTGGC
>CANFJC010000049.1 GCA_947447245.1 Comamonadaceae bacterium | reverse complement strand
GCCCAATTGGATGCCGAACTCCTCATTGACGACCTGCCCCCAGCCGCTTACACCGATCCTGGTTTCTTGGTCTTTTTGAAATCCAACCCCCTCCAATCAAAGGCGCCCGATTGAGCCATCTGCGTTTTAGGGCCATCTGTCTTGCTGTCGTTTTATGCACAGCAGTCACAGCTGCGTTTGCGCAAACCACGCAGGTGACTGCTATCAATCCTTCAGCCTCGCCTTCAGCATCACCAGCTTCCACCTCCCCATGGCAAAGTTTAAAAGGGGAGCAAAAAAAAGCCCTTGCGCCTTTGGCTCCCCATTGGGCGCAACTCAGCCCGGCTCAAAAAAACAAATGGTTGGCCATGTCAAACAACTTTGACAATTTATCGACCAAGGAGCAAGCCATCCTGCACGAAAGAATGGCCGATTGGGCGTCTCTCAGCTCCCAGCAAAGAGCACAAGCCAGGCTGAATTTCAATGAGACCAAAACCCTAGACGCCGACGCCAAAAAAACGCATTGGGAGGCCTATCAAGCCCTTAGTCCCGAAGACAAGAAAAAATTGGCGGCTCAGCAAACCACCGGCATTCAAGGCGCAGCCACAGCATCTCAGGCCACATCACCCCGCAAAGTCATTCCTTTGCCTGGCAAGTCCATCCCGGTAGAAGCGGTCAACAAGTCCACCACGGGCATCGTGATCGACAAGAAAACCTTATTGCCCACCATCGTGGCCATTCCTGAAGGTACTTGAGTTGAATCAAGCGCCCTTGCTGCCTGAAGATTGTGCAGATTCAAGCACTGATGCAAGCCTCATTTTCACCACGCCCTCTCTTGCTCGCCGCATGGCCTGTTGGTTTTACGAAGGCATGTTGCTGTTTGGGGTTGTGTTCATTGCCGGCTATTTGTTTGGCACCCTCAGCCAAACCAAGCACGCCTTAGACAATCGCCACGGCCTGCAAGCTTTCTTATTCCTTGTTTTTGCCATCTATTTCACTTGGTTATGGTCCAAGGGCCAAACACTGGCCATGAAGACATGGCACATCCGCGTACTAGATGCTTCCGGTCAACCACTCACGCAGTCTCGGGCATTGCTCAGATACCTGCTGAGCTGGGTCTGGTTTTTGCCGCCCATTGTGGTGGCCATCCCCTTTCAATTGCCTGCTCCAATGGTTGGCATGCTGGTCTTAGTTTGGATTTTTGTGTGGGCCCTCTCTAGCCGATTCCAAATGCGTAGACAATATTGGCATGACGTCTGGGCTGGCACGCAGCTGGTGGATGTTCCAAAGAAACCCTGAAATTCATCGCCCCCCCAGCTTCATGACCACAGACCCAGTGAATCCCCAAAAGGCTCGAAAGGGCCTGTCGCGCATTTTCCATGCTGGCGGCTATTCCATTGCCGGGCTCAAAGCGGGATGGGGCGAAACCGCATTTCGCCAAGAAGCTTTGCTCGCCATCTTCCTCATTCCTGCCGCCTTTTGGCTCGGACAAACTTGGGTAGAGGTTTCCTTGTTGTGTGGCTCCGTTATTTTTGTCATGGTGGTGGAGCTGTTAAACACCGGCATTGAAACGGCCATCGACCGAATTGGCACCGAATGGCATGCGCTGTCAAAGCGCGCCAAAGACATGGGCAGTGCGGCTGTGCTGCTCAGCCTTTTTCTCTGCTTAGGCATTTGGTCAGCCGCCATTTGGAAATACATCCATGGCTGATCCGCTATTTTCAATCTGTGTTTACTGCGGCTCTAAGTCTGGCGATGATCCCGCCTTTGCTGAATCTGCCCAGCAAGTGGGGCAATGGATTGCACAACACGGTGGGCAGCTTGTGTACGGTGGTGGCAGAAATGGGCTGATGGGCATCGTTGCCGATGCCACGCTTGCGGCAGGTGGCCGCGTGGTGGGCGTCATACCGCGCGCCTTGGTTGAAAATGAATGGGCCCACACGGGTTGCACCGAATTGCATGTCGTGGAAACCATGCACGATCGCAAAAGAATGATGGCAGAACGTGCCGATGCGTTCATTGCCTTGCCAGGCGGTATTGGCACCTTCGAAGAGTTTTATGAAGTATGGACTTGGCGCCAGCTGGGCTACCACAACAAGCCCATCGGCCTGCTCAACCTGAATGGCTTCTACGACCCTATGCTGGCTTTTTTAAGCAGCGTGGTGAAGCACCAGTTCATCGGTCCATGGCAAATGGATTTAATCCAATCAGACAACGATGCTGACAAGTTGTTGCCCAGCCTGATTCAAGCTGCAGGCATGCCAACACCCTTCTTGAGTCAGTCGATTTAGACCCTCAGCGCTTAAACGGCGTCGTCGTCAACTTCGCCTGTGCGAATGCGAATGACTCGCTCGACCGAGGTGATGAAAATTTTTCCGTCTCCAATTTTTCCTGTGCGTGCAGCTTTCACAATGGCGTCGACACAGCTTTCGACGTCGCCATCTTTAACGGCCACTTCGACTTTCACCTTGGGCAAAAAGTCGACCACATATTCTGCGCCGCGGTAAAGTTCTGTGTGGCCTTTTTGGCGACCGAAGCCCTTGACTTCCGTCACCGTGAGTCCTGTCACACCACATTCAGCAAGTGCCTCACGCACTTCTTCAAGTTTGAAGGGTTTGATAATGGCTGTGATTTGTTTCATGAGTCAGGTCCAGTCTGAAAAAATTAAGCTCGAAATCGATTGGTAATAGGATAACGCCAATCTTTGCCAAAACTGCGGTGTGTGACACGAATTCCCACAGGAGATTGTCGGCGTTTGTACTCGTTGAGTTTGATCAGTCGGGTGACTTTCTCGACGTCTGAGCGATCAAAGCCGTCTGCCACCAGCGCTTGGATGCCTTCATCGTTCTCCATGTACCTTTGAACAATGGCATCTAAGACCTCATAAGGCGGCAGACTGTCTTGGTCTTTTTGGTCCGCCCGCAATTCAGCGCTAGGTGGCCGGGTGATGATGCGCTCGGGGATGGGATTGCGTCCGGTGCCGTAGGGATCATTCAGATTGCGCCACTCAGCCAACTTGAAGACCTGTGTTTTGACAACATCCTTGATGACCGCAAAACCGCCCGCCATGTCGCCGTACAAGGTGCAATAACCGGTGGCCATTTCGCTCTTATTGCCCGTGGTCAGCACAATGGCACCCGTTTTATTGGACATGGCCATGAGCAAAGTGCCGCGAACACGCGCCTGAATATTTTCTTCGGTGGTGTCTTCTGCCAAACCTTTGAATTGATCTGACAAGGCCAATTTGAAAGCTTCAAACAAGGGAGCGATAGAGATTTCATCGTAACGCACACCCAGTCGCTGAACCATCTCTCGTGAATCGATCCAACTGATGTCAGCGGTGTAGGGTGAGGGCATCATGACCGCATGAATTTTGTCTGCCCCCAGGGCGTCAACGGCCAGCGCCAGCACCAAGGCAGAGTCGATGCCACCCGACAGTCCCAAGATGGCACCCGGAAAACCGTTCTTGCCCAAATAGTCGCGAATGCCCAAAACCAATGCGTGCCAAAGATCTTCTTGCCAAGAGCTGCTTGCCGACACCTCCGTGCCTGAAATTTGCAGGCCCTCAGAGCCTGGATGATTTTGAATGTGGATGGTTTGCAAGCACTCTTGGAATGCGGGTGCTCTGGCAACAACCTCTGCCTTGGCATTGAGCGCAAAGGACCGACCTTCAAAGATGACTTCATCTTGGCCACCCACCAAATGTGCATAGACCAAAGGCAATTCGCACTCTTGCACACGTTGGCCCATTTGAACTTCACGCTCGAGCCCCTTGCCCACATGGAAGGGGGATGCGTTCAACACCAACAACAATTGCGCGCCAGCATCGCGGGCATTTTGTGCGGGCGCTTCAAACCATGCATCTTCACAGATCAACAAACCCATTTTCACGCCGTTGACTTCAAACACACAGGGCTCATGGCCTTGTGTGAAATACCGACGTTCGTCAAACACTTGGTAATTGGGCAATTCTTGTTTGGCGTAGGAGGCAATGACTTGCCCCTCGCACAAAACACTGGCCCGGTTGTAACGCTTTGTGACAGAGACGCTGCGGCTTTGGATGCCGCCGCCTTCAGGGTGTCCCACCACCACATGCAAACCTTTTAACCCAGCCAACTCTCGGGCCACTGTTTTCAGGGCATCATCGCAGGCATCCATGAATGCAGGTCGAAGCAGAAGGTCTTCTGCGGCATATCCGCAGATGGCCAACTCAGGGGTGATCAACACTCTGGCGCCTTGGTCATAGGCTGTGCGTGCAGCTTCGATCAGTTTGCGGGCGTTGCCAGGCATATCGCCGACGACGAAGTTGAGTTGAGCAATACAAAGTTGAAGGGTCATACAGGTGAAGGAATTCAATTCCAACAATTATGTCATTGAGGTGCAGGGTTCGATGCGCAATGTTTCGGCGCAGGATTGGGATGCGTTGCTAGAAGCCCAAACCGAGCCCACCCCCTTCATGCGCCACGCTTATCTGAGTGCCATGGAAGAAAGTGGCTCGGCCTCAGCAGAATCGGGTTGGAAATTGCAGTTGCTCACCCTTCGCCATGCCTTGCCGCCGCAGGCAGGCCAATTGGCTGGCGCCGCTGTTTTGTACATCAAGCCCCACTCTTATGGGGAATATGTGTTCGACTGGGCTTGGGCGGACGCCTACCAAAGGCATGGTTTGAACTACTACCCCAAGGCTGTTTCTGCCGTGCCTTTCACGCCAGTTCCAGGCTCGCGCTTGTTGGCCGACTCAAACCAAAGCCAATCTGCCCTGCTGGCCGCCATGGTTGAGCTGGCCCAGAATGAAAATTGGTCCTCTTTGCACGTGTTGTTTCTGTCGAACCATGAGCTTCAAGTGACCGAAACGGCAGGCTGGCTAAGCCGCCACACCGTGCAATTTCATTGGCACAACGCGGCTTACACCGACTTTGAGCATTTTCTGAAGGCTTTGAATCAGGAAAAGCGCAAAAAAATCAAACAAGAACGGCGCAAAGTGGCTGAGGCGGGCGTGGTTTTCAAAGCCTTCGAAGGCACCCAGATTCAAAGCGCCGACTGGGATTTCTTTTACCAATGCTATGCCCAAACCTATTTCGAGCATGGCAACGCACCCTACTTAAACCGCGACTTTTTCCAGCGCATGCAAGACACCATGCCCGACAACTGGGTGCTATTCATTGCAGAAAAAGACGGCAGGCGCATGGCTTGCAGCCTGATCGGCTTGGGCCACAAGGTGGCCTATGGCCGATATTGGGGTGCGTTAGAGCGCGTCGATTGTTTGCACTTTGAAGCTTGCTACTACCAGC
Source organism: Comamonadaceae bacterium (assembly GCA_947447245.1). Lineage (GTDB taxonomy): Bacteria > Pseudomonadota > Gammaproteobacteria > Burkholderiales > Burkholderiaceae_C > Limnohabitans_A. The sequence continues at coordinate 8,830 of CANFJC010000049.1, read as the reverse complement.
CCATTGAGTGGTGCATTTCAAAGGGTGTAGCGCGGTTTGAAGGCGGCGCCCAAGGCGAGCACAAAATGGCTCGCGCCCTGCTTCCGGTCAAGGCCAACAGTGCACATTGGCTGGCTCACCCAGGCTTTGCCGACGCGGTCGAAAAGTATTTGGAAAAAGAAGGCCACGGCGTGGCAGCCTATTTGGAAAACCTAGAAGGCCGCTCACCCCTTAAAGCGAAGTAAGCGGCTTTTAGGGCAGCTTAGGCTTGTTCTTTTTGGTAGTTGGCAATGCCGTCCAAGATTTCTTTCTTGGCCGCTTCTGGGCCTTCCCAACCCAAAATCTTGACCCATTTGCCTATTTCCAAATCTTTGTAGTGCTCAAAGAAGTGTGCAATGGTTTTCAAACGCAATGGGTTTAAGTCTTCAGGCTTTTGCCATTGTGTGTAGATGGACAGAATTTTGTCTGTGGGCACGGCCAAAACTTTGCCGTCTTCGCCCGCTTCGTCTTCCATTTTCAAGATACCAATGGCGCGGCAGGGAACGACCACACCCGGAATGAGCGGCACGGGGGTAATGACCAACACGTCAACAGGATCGCCATCACCGCTGATGGTTTTGGGCACATAGCCGTAGTTGGTGGGGTAATGCATGGACGTGCTCATGAAACGGTCGACAAAAATGGCACCAGTGGCCTTGTCCACTTCGTATTTCACGGGGTCGGCATTCATCGGGATTTCGATGATGACGTTGAATTCTTCGGGAACTTTGCTACCGGGGGTGACGTTGTCTAGGGACATTTTTCTGGAAATTAAAAGAGTTGATGTGAATCTAAGAAGCTTAGGATTAACCCCCATTTTACTTTCACAGGGCTTGCTTCTTCCTCACAATGCCCTTTTAATGCTCAAGTTGGCCAATCGACTCCTAAAGTGAGCGAGGAAGCAACGTCGGGAGGTGTTCCTCAAGCGTTGCACCTCCTTTCAGCGGTAACCATTTAGGAGATTGATTTATGACAGGCAATTCAGCGTTGATTTTGGCGCTCGTTTGCGGTTTGATCGCCGTGATTTACGGCGTTTGGGCACGCGGTTGGATTTTGGCTCAAGACCCTGGCAATGAACGGATGCAAGAAATTGCAGCGGCCATTCAAGCAGGTGCAGCAGCCTATCTGGCCAGACAATACAAAACCATTGCCATCGTAGGCGTCGTCTTGGCCATCCTCATGGGTGTGTTCTTAGACAGCAAAACAGCCATTGGCTTCGTCATTGGCGCCGTTTTATCCGGTGCCTGCGGCTTCATTGGCATGAACATTTCAGTTCGAGCCAACGTGCGCACTGCGCAAGCGGCTACCAAGGGCATTGGCCCTGCACTGGACGTTGCCTTCCGCGGCGGTGCCATTACCGGCATGCTGGTGGTGGGCTTAGGTTTATTGGGTGTCACGGGCTTTTATTGGTTCTTGGCTGGCAATGGCAACCTCACCCCCGACGTCAAGTTGTCGGTCATCTTGAACCCGCTCATTGGTTTTGCCTTTGGCTCTTCCCTGATTTCCATCTTCGCCCGTTTGGGCGGCGGCATCTTTACCAAAGGCGCTGACGTGGGTGCCGACTTGGTCGGTAAGGTTGAAGCCGGCATTCCAGAGGACGACCCTCGCAACCCTGCTGTGATTGCCGACAACGTGGGCGATAACGTGGGCGACTGCGCCGGTATGGCCGCTGACTTGTTTGAAACCTACGCCGTGACCTTGATTGCCACAATGGTCTTGGGCTCGCTGCTCATCGCTGGCGCCCCTGGCAACGCGGTCATGTACCCCCTTGCTTTGGGTGCTGTGTCCATTTTGGCCTCCATCGTTGGTTGCTTCTTTGTGAAAGCCTCGCCTGGCATGGTCAATGTCATGCCTGCCTTGTACAAAGGTTTGGCCATTGCGGGCGGCTTGTCCTTGGTGGCGTTCTATTTCGTCACGATGTGGATCATGCCGGACAATGCCATTTCGGCCAGCGGTAGCCAAATGAAGCTGTTTGGCGCTTGCACTGTCGGTTTGGTCTTAACGGCGGCACTGGTTTGGATCACTGAGTTTTACACCGGTACCCAGTACAGCCCTGTGCAACACATTGCGCAAGCTTCTACAACAGGCCACGGCACCAACATCATTGCCGGCTTGGGCGTTTCAATGCGCTCCACCGCTTGGCCCGTGATTTTTGTGTGTATCGCCATTTTGGCGTCTTACAAATTGGCTGGTTTGTACGGCATTGCCGTGGCGGCCATGTCCATGCTTTCCATGGCAGGTATTGTGGTGGCTTTGGACGCCTATGGCCCCATTACCGACAACGCTGGCGGTATTGCCGAAATGGCAGAACTGCCAAGCAGTGTGCGTGACATCACAGATCCATTGGACGCTGTGGGCAACACCACCAAAGCCGTGACCAAAGGCTATGCCATTGGCTCAGCTGGTTTGGCGTCCTTGGTTTTGTTTGCCGACTACACCCACAAACTTGAAACCTATGGCAAAGCCATCTCCTTTGACTTGTCCGACCCCATGGTCATTGTGGGCTTGTTCATTGGCGGTTTGATTCCTTACTTGTTTGGCGCCATGGCCATGGAGGCTGTTGGCCGCGCTGCGGGTGCAGTGGTGGTTGAGGTTCGCCGTCAATTCAGCGAAATCAAGGGCATCATGGAAGGCACTGCCAAGCCAGAGTACGGCCGTGCTGTTGACATGCTGACCACGGCAGCCATCAAAGAGATGGTCATTCCTAGCTTGTTGCCTGTGGTGGTACCCGTTGTGGTGGGCCTGATTCTGGGCCCCAAAGCTTTGGGCGGCTTGCTCATGGGAACCATTGTGACCGGCTTGTTTGTGGCCATTTCCATGTGTACCGGCGGCGGTGCTTGGGACAACGCCAAGAAGTACATCGAAGACGGCCATCATGGCGGCAAAGGCTCAGAAGCTCACAAAGCTGCTGTGACCGGCGACACCGTGGGCGACCCCTACAAAGACACGGCTGGCCCTGCCATCAACCCGTTGATCAAGATCATCAACATTGTGGCCCTGCTCATCGTGCCTTTGATGATGCAATTTCACGGCTAATCAAAGCCCCGCTCTCTGAGGGTGTGTTTTTCGCACACCCAGAGTGACACAAAGCCCGTTCATGACCTCATGAATGGGCTTTTTTACGCGCAAAATACGGTCATGCAACTCAACTTCATTCACAACCAATCTGTGGCCAGTCAAGCGGGTCAAACCATCCCCGTGGTAGACCCTTCAGATGGCCAAGTTTTTGAGCACATTCAACGCAGTACAGCCCTTGACATTGACCAAGCTGTGCAGTCGTCTAGGCAGTGCTTTGAAGGCCCTTGGGCCAAGATCACTGCCGCTGAGCGCGGTCGTTTGCTCATGGCCCTTTCACGCAAAGTGGCTGAGCACGCCGACGAGTTGATGCAACTTGAGCAACGCGACTGCGGCAAGCCAACCCAACAAGCCATGGCCGACGCCCGCGCCTTGGTTCGTTACTTTGAATACTACGCCGGTGCTTGCGACAAGTTTCATGGCGAAACCATTCCCTACCAAAATGGGTACAGCGTGCTCACTTGGCGCGAGCCCCATGGCGTCACAGGTCACATCGTGCCATGGAACTACCCCATGCAAATTTTTGGTCGCTGTGTAGGCGGCGCTTTGGCAGCGGGCAATGTCTGTGTTGTCAAACCGGCAGAAGATGCCTGCTTGAGCTTGATTCGCGTGGCGCAATTGGCCGCAGAAGTGGGTTTTCCTGCAGGCGCTGTCAACATCGTGACCGGCTATGGGCACGAGGTGGGCGATGCATTGGCCAAACATCCTGGCATTGATCACATCAGTTTCACGGGAAGCCCCACTGTGGGCACCTTGATTCAACAAGCTGCCGCCGAAAGGCATTGCCCTGTCACCCTTGAGTTGGGCGGCAAAAGCCCCCAAATTATTTTTGCCGATGCCGACTTGGATGCCGCCATACCGGTGGTCATCAACGCCATTGTTCAAAACGCAGGTCAGACTTGCAGCGCAGGTTCTCGCGTCTTGATTGAGAAAAGCATTTACGAGCCCTTGCTGGCGCGATTGGGCGAGGCCTTTTCTAAATTGCGTGTGGGCCCTGCCAAGGCAGATTTGAATTTGGGCCCCCTGATTCGCGCCACTCAAAAGCAACGCGTTCAAAGCTTCTTGGCAGAAGCCCAAGCGGCCGGCATTGCCACTGTGGCGCAGGGCGTGGTGGTATCCGATGCCCCAGAGTCTGGCTTTTACCAAGCGCCCGTTTTATTGCGCGATGTCCCTGTCAACCACCGTGTGGCACAAGAAGAGGTGTTTGGCCCCGTGCTGTCAGCCATGAGTTTTGACGGTGAAGATCAGGCTGTGCAACTTGCCAACGCCACCTCGTTTGGGCTGGTGGCTGGCGTGTGGACTCGAGATGGCGGTAGGCAATTCAGAATTGCCAAACGCCTGAGAAGCGGTCAAGTGTTTGTCAACAACTATGGCGCAGGCGGCGGCGTTGAATTACCCTTTGGCGGCGTGAAGTCTTCTGGGCATGGTCGTGAAAAAGGTTTCGAAGCCCTGTATGGTTTCACCACCTTGAAGACTGTGGCCATTCACCACGGCTAAATTTCTTGTGCCCTGAATCGTCATGGCACGCATTTCATCTTTAGGATTTCAAATGAACATCAATCAAAAAGTGGTCATCGTGACGGGTTCCGGTGGCGGTATTGGCGAAGGCATCGCGAAACATTTCGCCGCCCACGGTGCCAAGGTTTTGGTGAACGACATTCAAGCCGCAGCAGGTCAAAAAGTGGTGCAAGAGATTCTGGCAGCAGGCGGCACTGCGGCCTTCTTTGCTGCAGACGTCACGCGCTCAGACGATGTCAAAGCTTTGGTGCACGAAGCGGTGAAATTGTGGGGCCGTTTAGATGTGATGATCAACAACGCAGGATGGACGCACCGCAATCGCCCAGCGCTGGAAGTCAGCGAAGATGAGTTTGACCGTTGCTATGCGGTCAACATGAAAAGCATTTATTTAGCCACCGTTCACGCGGTGCCAGAGTTTCGAAAAAATGGCGGCGGCGCCTTCATCAACATTGCATCCACCGCTGGCATTCGACCCCGTCCTGGCCTGACTTGGTACAACGGCTCCAAAGGCGCTGTGATTACCACCAGCAAATCATTGGCCGCTGAATTAGGCCCCGAAAACATTCGCGTCAATTGCATCAACCCTGTGTTCAACCCCGACACGGGTTTGTCGGCAGAATTTGCAGGCGGCCCCGTGGACGAGGCCAAGCGCGCCAAGTTCATGGCGTCCATTCCGCTAGGTCGTTTTTCCACCGCTTTGGATGTGGCCAATGCCGCCTTGTATTTGGCCAGCGACGAAGGCTCATTCATCAGTGGTGTTTGCATTGAAGTAGACGGCGCACGTTGTGTCTGAACGCGTCATTCCCATCATCAGTCAGCCTCTTGGGAATCTGCCCATTCCACAGGCTTTGAAAGGACCCGCTTGGGCGCCAGGACAGCAGCTGCTTGATCAAAGAAATCGGCCTTTGCGCGATTTGCGCATCAGCGTCACAGACCGTTGCAATTTCCGGTGCAGCTATTGCATGCCCAAAGAAATCTTCAACAATGACTATGTCTATTTGCCGCACAGTGCCTTGCTCAGCTTCGAAGAGATTACGCGCACAGCCCAAAGTTTCATTGCCTTGGGTGTTGAAAAACTTCGACTGACAGGTGGCGAGCCCTTGCTGCGAAAAAATTTAGAAGTTCTCATTGCGCAGTTGGCGGCTTTGAAAACTTTGGATGGGCAAGACTTGGACATCACCCTCACCACCAATGGCTCCCTCTTGGCAAGAAAAGCCCAGGCCCTCAAGAGCGCGGGCTTGAAACGGGTGACGGTCAGTCTGGATGGGCTTGACGACGAAGTGTTCAAGCAAATGAACGATGTTGATTTTCCGGTCAGTGACGTGCTGGAGGGCATTCAAGCTGCCCAAGCTGCTGGCTTAGGGCCGATCAAAGTGAACATGGTGGTCAAGCGCGGTACCAATGAACAAGAAATTCTGCCCATGGCGCGGTATTTCAAAGGCAAAGGCATTGCACTGAGATTCATTGAGTACATGGATGTGGGCGCCACCAATGGCTGGCGCATGAATGAAGTGATGCCCAGCGCCGATATTCTGAAGTTGCTGCAATCTGAAATGGCATTGACCCCCCTTCAAGCCACCCAGGCAGGCGAAACAGCAGAGCGTTGGGGCTATCTGAACGAACAAGGCGTGCACGATCTGAGCTTGGGCGAGATTGGTTTCATCAGCAGCGTGACAAAAGCATTTTGCAGCGATTGCAACCGCGCGCGCTTGACCACCGAAGGTCAACTCTATCTGTGTTTGTTTGCCTCGCAAGGCTATGACCTCAAAGCTTTGGTGCGTAGTGAGTTGGATCAAAGCGCCCTCACGCAGGCCATTGCGGCCATTTGGTCGCAACGAGATGACCGGTATTCTGAACTTCGAGTCTCAGAGCCTGCATCGGACAAAGCCTCAACGCCAAGCGGTGCCAAACGCAAGGTCGAGATGAGCTACATCGGTGGCTAATCTCATTCAATGGACATCCATGGAACAAACTCATACATGAACGATCTGAGCATGACAGGTTTAATTTTGGCCGGAGGTCGGGGTGCACGCATGGGCGGCATTGACAAAGGTTTGCAAAATTTCAATGGCACCCCACTGACCCTTCACACCCTGATGCGACTGCAAATGCAAGAGTCAGAGCCCTTGTCCGAGATCATGGTGGTGGCCAACCGAAACTTGTCGGCCTATGAATCATTTGGGGTGCAAGTGTGGCCCGACAGCACCGATGGTTTTGCAGGCCCACTTGCCGGATTTTTAACAGGTCTTGAACGCTGTGAAACAGACTTGCTGCTCACCGTGCCTTGCGACAGCCCCTTGTTTCCTCTCAATTTGGCGCAGCGCTTGTTGGACACTTTAGTGTCTGAAGAGGCCGACATCGCAGTGGCCGCCGCCAGAGAAGAAGACGGCAGTGTGCGAGCACAACCGGTCTTTTGTTTGATGCGGGTGAACTTGTTAGAAAGTTTGGTCAAGTTCATGCAATCGGGTGGCCGCAAAATTGACGCATGGTCAGCCCTGCACAAGACGGTGCTGGTGCCATTTGACACAGCCGACGTCGACCCGCGTGCCTTCTTCAATGCCAACACCCTCGAAGAATTACACCGCCTCGAACAAAGCACATGACACACCCACCGTCACTGGCTGACATTGCCGCACAACTTGAAGCTTATGACCCGCAGGCACTGCCAGCCAATGAGGTCTTGAATTTTCTGGACCACTTGGTCTCGCCAGTTCAAGACCAAGAGTCAGTCGACATTTTCTCAGCACTGGGCAGGGTCACAGCACAAGATGTGATCAGCCCCATCCATGTGCCACCGCACGACAACTCGGCCATGGATGGCTTTGCCTTTGCTGGCGATCAATTGAGCGACACGCAAAGCTTGTCGCTGAAAGTGGTGGGCACCGCCCTTGCGGGCAAAGCATGGGAAGGTACGGTGAACGCAGGCGAATGCGTGAAGATCATGACCGGTGCCATCATGCCTAGCGGCCTCAACACTGTCGTGCCTCAAGAGCTTTGCCAAATCAAATCAAACGACGGCATTGAAATTCCTGCCGGACTGCTCAAGGCAGGTGACAACCGTCGCTTGTGCGGCGAAGACATCAGGCAGGGTCAACCCGCCCTGCTCAAAGGTGCCTTGATCACGCCTGCAGCAGCAGGACTGTTGGCCAGCTTGGGCGTTCCCCATGTCTCGGTGGTGAGGCGCTTGCGCGTGGCTTATTTCTCAACGGGCGATGAAATTTTGAGTTTGGGTGAAGCCCCCCGCGAAGGCGCTGTCTATGACAGCAACCGTTACACAGTGCATGGCATGCTGCAAGCGCTGGGCTGCGAGATGATTGACATGGGCGTTGTCAAAGACGATCCTGAATTGTTAGAGCAAGCTTTTAACGAGGCCGCCGAGCAAGCTGATGCCATCATCACCAGCGGCGGCGTGAGTGTGGGCGAAGCCGATTTCACCAAGGCCATGATGAAGAAGTTGGGTGATGTGGTGTTTTGGAAAATTGCCATGCGCCCAGGCCGACCGATGGCCGTTGGCCGCATTCAAAAAGGCCAACGTTCTGCTGTTTTATTTGGACTGCCAGGCAACCCTGTGGCCGTGATGGTCACATTTTTGGCTTTTGTCAAACCGGCCTTGTTGAAAATGATGGGCAGCACGGCCACGCCCCTGCCGATGCTGAGAGCCAAAACGCAGGAAGTGTTGCGCAAAAAACCTGGCAGAACAGAATACCAACGCGGCATTGTTTCTCGCAACGCGCAAGGCGAACTTCAGGTGATCACCACTGGCAATCAAGGCTCCGGTGTATTGAGCTCCATGGTGCAAGCCAATGGATTGATTGTTTTGTCGCACCAACAAGGCACCGCCCAGTTGGGTGACTGGGTGGACGTGTTGGTGCTTTAAGTGGCAGTGTCAGTGCGCATGCACTGAATCTGCCGGCTGATCCAGTGCATCTGCTTTGTTGGGCCCGGGAATCTTTTTGCGTGCAAACAGCGAGTACATGGTGGGCACCACAAAGACCGTCAGCAGGGTTCCGAAAGTCATGCCGCCCACAATGACCCAACCAATTTGAATGCGACTTTCAGCGCCTGCGCCTTTGGCAAGTGCCAATGGCAGTGCACCCAAAACCATGGCGCCCGTGGTCATCAAAATGGGTCGCAGGCGCTGACCCGAGGCCTTGACGACGGCATCGAATGTTTCGACGCCCTGCTCTCGCAGTTGGTTCGTAAACTCCACAATCAAAAT
>CANFJC010000048.1 GCA_947447245.1 Comamonadaceae bacterium | reverse complement strand
GCAAAGGTAACTTGGGGCGGTACTCAGCCAAGTCGGAAGTGTCAGGCAATTGGGGATAAGCCATGACCATGGCCACACCCACCACCATCAACACCGACAACAAACCCGCAAACACAAGGCCAAGGGCCCAAAGGCAAACACGCAATGCCCAGTGCAATCTTGGCGCTTCCATCAAGTCGGGTTGTTCAGAAGATTTCGATTTGGATTTTTTAGACATGTCTTAAGCGGAAAAACCGCTGACCGCATTGTCAAAAGGGCCGAGCAGAGGGCCGAATTTGAACGTTGCAGAAAGCAACTGGATTGAGAGGAATTGTAGTCCTTTCGAGTGCAAGAGGCGGGTCCAATCAAAGCACTGTTCCAAGTCTATGAAAGTGAACCTGTGCTCTCATTTCCCTCACGCATGCCAGCCGCCTCTTTGCGGTTTGTCGTCAGCCCTATTGTCATCCCCTGTGATGCCTTCCCCAAGTCCCAGCCAAGCAGCCCTGTCAACTCAAATTCAAGCTCGGTTAAGGTTTGGTCGGTGTTGGCGGTTCAGCACGCTAGGGTGCTGTATCGCAGGGCTGAGGATTTGGTGCCTCTCATATCGCAATTGAGGAAAGATTGTCTTGAAGCCAGGCCCAACCCAACCGTGCTCATGCTTGAGCCGCCTGAAATTTGGGCCAGTGATGTGCATTGCCAAGCGCATTGGGGTCCTGAGGACATAGCGGCCGAATGTTGGCTAGAGGCGGCTGCCGCGCTCCAATTGCCGGTGGCCGAGTTGGCCATGGACTTTGTCGTTCATGCAAGCCCAGGGGGCAATTGGTTGGCGCGATGCAGGGCTTGTCCTCGAAGCATGGCCAAGGCTTATGCCGCCCAATTCAATGCGCTAGACCTCCAACTTGAAGTCATTACGTGTGCCTCACAAAGCGATGAATTGGGTGAAGCTTGGGATCTACTGCCAGGCCTCATGGCTGAGGCGTTCAGGTTGCCTTACAAAGACGAGTTGGCAAGTCAGTATTTCAATGTGTTCGAAGCAGACAAGCCATGCTGAATTTGCTGCGTTCTTCGCAACGTGAACTTCGAAAGTTTCAGATTGAAATGAGGATGGCTTTGGGCATGGGTGTGCTCTTGGCCGCAGCCCTGATTGTTTTGGAGGAAACAGATGCACAACAAGAATTGGCTCAGCACATTTCTCAATTGCCAAACTTTGGCGAAGTGCAACCACCGCAAGTGATGACTGACATCCAAATAGCCAAGGCTCAAGTTGAATTGGCACATTTGAAATCACGCGTGAATTACTTAACGCGTCGGCAGCAAGAGCGAGACGATTTGAACGATGTGCAGGCTATTTTGTTAGAAAACCATGGCCGTCAAAAAGGCTTGATGGCTGATTTGCACAGCTTGCAATGGCAGCACGGCAAACTGGAGTTTGAGGGCATCAGCCAAGACGCTGAAAAGTGGCATGCCCTGATGAACGACATGACCCTGTTCGATCGGTGGAAAACAGCGCCCCAAATGCTTCATGCACATCGGGCCATGACCAAGCCTTCGCACAGCGGGGCCAGTTTGGTAGAAGTCAAACTGAAGGCCAGCCTGTGGGCGCATGCTTCGAATGCGCCGGTCCTTAAGGCTGAGCCATGAACAGGCATGAGCTCAAAAACCTAGTCATGCGCAAGTGTGTGTCGGTGCTTTCAATCGCATGGCCTCAGGCTGATTTTCTTTGGCGCAATGGCAGCTTGTTTCACAGTGTCTGGGCTCGGGTTGGGCGCGGCTGTTTTGTGGCTGGATTGTGCGTGCTGTGTATTTGGGGCGTCTGGCAAACCATGGCCACCGCAGGGTGGATTCAAACGCATCGCATGCAGTGGCAGCAGATGGCAAGGGCACAAGTGACGCAGCAGGCTGAACAGGCCTTGCAAAGGGCCAAGTTCAAGGCGTTGTTTTTGACGCATGCGCAAAAAATCGAAGCCCTGCTTGAATATCAATCCCAAGTGGATGAGCTGATTTTGGCTTGGCCTAATTCTGCATTTCGCATGCAGTTGATCCATCGTTTGCAGCAATTGGCGCAAACAAAAAACTTGCACATCGTTCAAATGAAATTCACGCCTTTGCCCGATGAGCAAGGCTTTGAAGTTGGCACTTTAGATTTCAGCCTCAAGGGTTCTCAATCGGCTACGCTTGCTTATTGGCAGTCACTGAACCAGTTGTTTCAAAATGGCATTTGGCCCAAGTTAACTTGGCGTTTGTTGCCAATGGGTGAGTACGCACTAGAGGGGCAAATCCATTTGTTGTGGGACGCCGATGACGCTTTCACAGACGCTGGCGTTGAACTCCAAGAGGCAAGCCGGGTCATGGCAGAAAAAAAGTCGCTCAGTTTGGATGCACGTGCCTTGCCAGACCATTCTGTCGCGCAAATGCGCCTAGTCGGTGCTGTTCAATCGCTCACGGCATCCCAACAGACTTTGTTTTGGACGCTTGTTCAATCGGGTCAACAGACCAGTGCGGTGAAACCCGGGCAATACCTCGGCATTGAAAACCGACTTGTGCTTTCTTTGGATGCGCAGGGACTTTGGTTGGGGGATGAATTCGGTCAGCCATCCAGCTTGCTGGCTTGGGAAAAGGTGCCACCATGAGCCATCTGAAATCTTCAAGGCTTCAAGTCATCAAGTTGGCCGTTTGGGTCTTGCTTCTAGGCTTGTTGACACCTCTTGACGCCATGGAATTGGCGGAAAAAATGAAGTGGCGTTTTCAAAACATCGAGGTCAAGGCCTTGCTTCAATCGCTTGCAGAAATGGGCAAGCAAAATTTGATGGTGGCCGATGGCGTATCGGGGCCCGTGAGCCTGAACTTGAATGACATGACTTGGCGTGAAGCCTTGGCGGTTGTGCTGCAGTCGAAAAATTTGGTTGCTACCGAGCAAGCTGGCGTATTGTGGATTGCCCCCAAAAAGGAGGTGCCTGAAAATTTACAAGCCTTGGCCATTCCTTTGAAATATGCCAAAGCGCTTGACGTGGTGCAGCGCTTGCAATTGGCAGGCAGTGGCACTGCCAATTCGGGTCACCATTGGCTCAGCTCACGGGGCATGGTCATGGCTGAGCCGCGAACCAATCAATTGTTTTTTTTGGACACGCAGGTTTACTTGAAGCAACTCCAAGAAGTCATCAAACGCTTGGATGTGCCAGTGCGACAGGTGATGATTGAAGCGCGCATTGTGGAGGCTGAAGAGCAGTTTGGAAAATCCTTGGGTGTGCGTTTGGGCGGCGCTTTTGCGGCCCCATTTACGGCGCCCTTTGCGGCCAATGCCAAGCCAGTGAATTTGGCCATCAGTGGGCAAGCGCTTGGCAGCACGGGCGGTGTTCAACCTGGTTTTGTGTTGAATTTGCCAGCAGGTTCAGCCGGTCAAACCATTTATCCACCGCCAAGTTTTGCCATTTCGCTGTTCAACGCAGCGGCCAATCAATTTTTGAACCTAGAAATTTCGGCGCTTGAAGCCGATGGCAAAGGCAAAGTGGTGGCCAGCCCGAGGGTGGTGACCGCCGATCAAACCAAGGCCTTGATTGAACAAGGCACTGAGTTGCCCTATCAAGTGAGCAACGGCAATGGCGCTGCATCCGTGGCCTTTCGAAAGGCCAATTTGAAGTTGGAAGTCACACCGCAAATCACACCAGAAGGGGCCGTGGTTCTTGAATTGGACATTGCCAAAGACAGTGTGGGCCAAATCACAGCGGCAGGCTATGCCATCAACACCAAGCACGTGAAAACCCAAGTTTTGGTGGACAACGGGGGAACCGTGGTGATTGGTGGCATTTTGGAGGCAGCAGACAAGGACGATGTGGCTCAATTACCCGGGCTTGGCAGCCTGCCGGGGCTGGGTTGGCTGTTTAAAAATCAGCAATCAACGCAGCGGAAAACAGAAATGTTGATTTTTGTGACCCCCAGAGTGTTGGCTGAAAACCTAAGCCCAACGCCCTCGAATACACTTGGAGCCTCAATCCTTCCTTGAGTTTCTACTTTTGCTCATTATTTTTGTTGGCCTCCCAGGATCTGGCAAAACGACCATCGGCAGACAGATGGGGCGTCGACTCGGCCTGCCTTTTTTGGATTCCGACAGTGTCATCGAGCAACGTTTAGGTTGTTCGATTCGAGAGTTTTTTGAGCGAGAAGGTGAAGAGCGTTTCCGTGACATTGAGCAAAACGTCCTTGACGATTTAAGCAAGTACCACCATGGTGTGTTGTCCACTGGTGGCGGTTCAGTGCTTCGCCCTCTTAATCGGCAAAATTTGCACTCGCGTGGCAAGGTGGTTTATTTGCGATCAACACCCGAAGAAGTTTTCCGAAGACTGAAGCACGATATGCAAAGGCCGCTTCTGCAAGTCGACGATCCTCAAGAAAAGTTGAGAGCTTTGTTCAATGTACGCGATCCCCTTTATCGCGAAACAGCGCATTTTGTTTTTGAAACAGGACGACCCAGTATCAACAGAATGCTCAACACCATCATTGCAGAGTTGGACCTCGATGGTTTTGACACGCATGCTGCAAGCCCCCACCCGAGCCGAACATGACCGCATTGAACACACACATCGAAACTGTCCGAATTGATTTGGCCGACAGAAGTTATGACATTCTGATCGGTGAAAATTTATTCGGGCAAGCCAGCACCTACGACCAATTGCCCAAAGCTGCGGCCGCCATGATTGTGACCAACACCACGGTCTCACCGCTTTACGAAGCTGCCTTGCGCCACGCACTGTCGGGCCATTACAAACTGATTCACAGTGTTCAGTTGCCAGATGGCGAAGCGCACAAAGATTGGGTCACTTTGAACCTTATTTTTGACAAATTGCTGGGTTTAGCGTGCGATCGCAAAACTGTCTTGTTCGCATTGGGCGGTGGTGTCGTCGGTGACATGGCAGGTTTTGCGGCTGCCAGCTTTATGCGGGGTGTGCCCTTTGTTCAAGTCCCCACGACCTTGTTGGCACAAGTTGATTCGTCGGTGGGTGGCAAGACGGCCATCAATCACCCCTTGGGCAAGAACATGATCGGTGCGTTTTACCAACCTCAGCGGGTGGTGTGCGACTTGGGCGTCTTAAAAACTTTGCCAGCGCGCGAACTCAGCGCTGGCTTGGCCGAAATCATCAAATACGGCCCCATCGCTGACATGGCGTTTTTTGATTGGATCGATGCCAACATGGCCGCCTTGAAAGCCTGCGAGACGCAGGCTATGGCCCATGCCGTCAAGCGCAGTTGTGAAATCAAGGCTTTCGTGGTGGGGCAAGATGAGCGTGAGTCGGGTTTGCGGGCTATCTTGAATTTCGGCCACACGTTTGGCCATGCCATTGAGGCGGGCCTAGGTTTTGGTGAGTGGTTGCATGGCGAGGCGGTGGGCTGTGGCATGGTCATGGCTGCCCATCTGTCGGCCGACATGGGCTTGATCGATGCTGCTTTTGTCAAGCGTTTGACAGGCCTCATTGAGCGCGCTGGTTTGCCCATCAAAGGCCCTGTGCTGGATGCACAAGACAATGCGGGACATTATTTGGCACACATGCTGCATGATAAAAAATCAGTGGCAGGCGACATTCAGTTTGTTTTGGTGGATGGCCCAGGCAAGGCCCGCGTCAGTGCGGCACCACAAGCCATGGTGCGTGCTGTGATCGACCGTTGCTGTGCTTGAAATTTACGCATGCTTGGCTGAAAACTCGCGCGGCAGGCGACATGCTGAAATGCCGGCCCCAACGCGCAATGACTTTCAACGTGATAGAGACCGCATCGTCCACTCAACCGCTTTTCGCCGGCTGGTCTACAAAACACAGGTTTTTTTGAATCACGAAGGTGATTTATTTCGAACTCGTCTGACACATTCTTTAGAAGTGGCGCAATTAGGTCGTTCGATTGCCCGTGCATTGGGGTTGAACGAAGATTTGGTCGAGGCGGTGGCCTTGGCGCACGACTTGGGCCACACGCCATTTGGCCATGCAGGCCAAGACGCCTTGAATGAATGCATGCAAGCCTTTGGTGGGTTTGAACACAACTTGCAAAGCTTGCGTGTGGTGGATCAATTGGAAGAACGTTATCCAGACTTTGATGGCTTGAACCTCACCTTCGAAACGCGTGAGGGCATTTTGAAACACTGCGCCAGACGCAATGCGCTCTTGATAGAAGCTCAAGAACCGGGCGGTGTGGCCACACGGTTCTTGGATGGCACCCAGCCCAGTTTGGAAGCGCAGCTTTGCAATTTGGCCGATGCCATCGCCTACAACGCGCACGACATTGACGATGGGGTGCGCTCAGGTTTACTGACTTTGTCGCAAATGGCCGAAGTGCCTTTGTTTGAGCACTACAAAATTCTGACATTGCAGCAGCACCCTGGTTTGGAGGATGCTTCCAAAGCCAGGCGTTTGTTGTACGAAACCATTCGACGCATGCTCAGCGATCAGGTTTACGATGTCATTGACACCACGCGTGCTAATTTGCTTTTGCATGCGCCGCGCAGTGCAGACCAGGCAAGGCTTGCAGGGCCCTTGGTGGCGTTTGGTGAAACCATGGCGGACCAAGTTCAAGCCATGAAATCATTTTTGTACAAGCATTTGTATCGGCATCCTCAAGTGATGGAGACCACCACCCAAGCCCAAACGGTGGTGCGCGAGTTGTTTGACGCTTACTTCAGCAGGCCTCAAGAAATGTCTTCTGATTTTGCTGCACGCGCAGAAACACCCCGCGCTGTGGCCGACTACATTGCGGGCATGACCGATCGCTTCGCTGCTCGGGAGCATGAACGTTTGACGGGGCGCAGGTTGCTAGCATGACAAGTACCTCCGCAGTCTCAGAGAAGTCTTGGTCTTTAGGAGCTGCCTACTGCGTGATTTTTTCTGGAGTGGTGGCTGCATTGCAAATTGGAAAACTGCCGCCTGCTTTGCCAGAGTTGAGTCAGGCCTTGGGGCTGAGTTTGATGCAAGCGGGCTTCTTGTTGTCCCTGGTGCAACTGGCCGGCATGAGCTTGGCCCTTGCTGTGGGTTTGTCTGCCGATGGCTTTGGCCTGAAGCGCAGCATGCTGGCGGGCTTGGTCATTTTGGGCGTGGCCAGTGCCATGGGCGCCACATCAGACAATGCCACTTCGCTCATGGTGTGGCGGGCCGTTGAAGGTTTTGGATTTTTAGGGGTCACATTGCCTGCACCGGGGCTCATTCGCAAGCTGGTCAACGAGCAGCACCTGCGGAAGTTGTTGGGCTATTGGGGCGCTTACATGCCAGCCGGTACAGCCCTGACCTTGTTGGCGGGCCCTTTGTGGTTGCCTGAGTTTGGCTGGCGCACTTGGTGGCTTTTGTTTGCCTTGTTGTCGTGGTTCATGGCCTTTGTTTTATGGCGTGTGGTGCCTGCAGATATTGCAACTTCTCCCGGTCTTGAGCCTGCACATGCTTCGTCAGTTAAAGCAGTGGCGTGGACTCAAAGATTGCGTGAAACGCTTTCGGCGCCTGGCCCTTGGTGGGTTGCGCTTTGCTTTGCCATGTACTCTGGGCAATGGCTGGCTGTGGTGGGATTCTTGCCGTCTATCTACACGCAGGCGGGTTTGCTGGGTGCTACTTTAGGTTCCTTGACGGCATTGGCCGCAGCCGTCAACATGCTGGGCAACATGGCCTCAGGACGTTTGTTGCAAAAAGGTGTTCATCCCAGTGCCTTGTTGGCCATGGGATTTTTGGCAATGGGGGTGGGCGCTTTGGTGGCGTTTGCAGAGTTCAGCCAAAGCTGGCCGTGGCTGCGCTATGCGGGGGTGCTCTTATTTTCAGCCTGTGGAGGCTTGGTGCCTGGCACTTTGTTTTCTTTGGCAGTTCGTTTGGCACCGCATGAACGCAATGTGTCCACCACCGTGGGTTGGATGCAGCAGGGCTCTGCAGCGGGGCAGTTTGCAGGGCCGCCTTTGGTGGCTTGGCTGGCGTCGCAAGTGGGTGGTTGGCAATGGACTTGGTTGGCCACAGGCCTGTGTTGCGTTTTAGGCGGCGTGCTGTCCATCTTGATTGCGCGAACTTTGAGTCAGCAAGGTGTGGCTTCATGAAATCTCAAACAACAGTTTCAATGTCTTTGGATGCGACTTCATTGAAAGCCCCGCCCGAAAATTGGATGGTGCAAGATACTTTGCGCTGGTTAGAGCGTGCGGTCATTGGTTTGAATTTGTGCCCCTTTGCCAAATCGGTGTATGTGAAAGGTCAAGTGCATTGCGCAGTTAGTTCGGCGGTCACTTTAGAAGCCTTGCGAGATGACTTGATTCAAGAATTGAAAGATCTGGCGTCACTTGATGCTTCTGTGCGCGACACCAGCTTATTGATAGTTCAAAACCTATTGCAGGATTTCTACGATTACAACGATTTTTTAAACGTAGCGGAAGATTGCTTGCTGGCACTCGATTTGGAGGGCGAAATTCAAATCGCCAGTTTTCATCCGCACTACCAATTTGCGGGCACCGATGAAAACGACATCACCAATTTCACCAACCGATCGCCTTACCCCACTTTGCATTTGATTCGAGAGGCCAGCATAGATCGAGCGGTGGCTGCGTTTCCAGAAGCAGAAGCTATTTTTGAAGTCAACATGGCTACACTGAACCAGTTGGGCTTAGAGGGTTGGCAAGCTTTGGATGTAGGGGCCAATTTGCCTCAGAATGAGTCTGATGAAAAAAAATCCAGTTAATTCAAAATCGACAGAACCCAAACCGCTGGATTTAGATTTGCGGCCAGGGCAGTCCATTGAATTGCTTAAAGAGCTGCACATCCTCACGCGCGAGGGCAAGATCAATCAAGACTCGCGTCGCAAATTGAAACAGGTGCTGCATCTGTTTCAATTCATCGAAAAGATTTTGAAAGAGTTGTCTGAAGAAAATGCAGCCAAGGCCTTGAAGTTGTCTGCTTTGCAAACGCAGGAGGGCGCTGCGCTGCCAATGGGTTTGTCACTTGCCGATCACGGTGCAGGCAAATCATATTTGGGTTTCATCGTCTATGACTTGTTCTTCAAGTCATTGTCGCAAGGTCATATTTACGGCATTGAAACGCGATCTGAATTGGTGGAGGCCTCGCGTGCTTTGGCGCAGCGTTTGGATTTTCAGCGCATGGTCTTTTTGAACACCTCGGTGGCCGAGTCATCGCAGTCTGAACTCATGCCCTCGCACATCGATGTGGTCACCGCACTGCACGCTTGCGACACCGCCACCGACGATGCCATTGCGTTTGGACTACTTAAAAATGCCCGCGCCATGGTCTTGGTGCCGTGCTGCCAAGCCGAGGTGGCATCTCATTTGCGCCAAAACAAAGCCCTCAATTTGGCACGAACACCTTTGGCCGAACTCTGGCGCCATCCGCTGCACACCCGCGAAATCGGCAGCCAACTCACCAACGTATTGCGCTGCTTGTACCTCGAATCCAAAGGCTACACCGTCACCGTCACCGAACTCGTGGGCTGGGAACACAGCATGAAAAACGAACTCATCCTGGCCCGCTTCAATGGCCGCCCCAAACAAGGCGCCGCCGACCACCTCCAATCCCTCCTGGCCGAATTTGGCCTCACCCAAACCCTTCCATCGCGTTACCCTTAATTGGGGTCAGATCAACATTAATTTCTTTCGGGTTAGCATTCAGGCATGGCCCGCCAACCCCGTTTAGCCCTTCCAGGTTACCCGCATCATGTGATTCAGCGGGGGAACAATCGCCAGCCCATCGTGCTGGACGAGTCCGATCGCAAAATGCTTTACAGCTTGTGGCTGGAAGAGTCGCAACGGCACAAAGTGGCCGTGAATGCCTACGTATTGCTCGACAACCACTTTCACATGTTGCTCACGCCGCCCAGTGATGAGGCAATGTCTTTGATGATGCAATCGGTGGGGCGAACTTATGTGCGCTACTTCAACCAACGGCATGGCAGAAGCGGCACGCTCTGGGAAGGTCGCTACAAATCCTCCTTGGTTGACTCTGAAGCCTATCTCCTCACGTGCATGGCCTACATCGATTTAAATCCGGTGAGGGCTGGCGTCGCAGAGTCTGCGGATCAGTTCAACTGGTCCAGCTACAAGCACCTGATTGGGCAAAAAAATGACAAATTGGTGACGCCCCACGCACTTTATTGGGGCTTGGGCAACACGCCTTTCGCCAGAGAGGTGGCTTATGCGGAATTTGTTGCAGGTGGTTTGTCTGCATCCATTCAAAAAGATTTGACGGAGTCGGCTTTGAAGGGGCGTGTTGTGGGGCGCCCCGAATTTTTGAAGTCATTGGAAAAGACAACGCAACGCCAAATCTTGCCGCAAAAGTCTGGCAGACCCTTTAAAAAGACGTCTCAAATCTGATTTAGGATCGAAAATTAATTCTAAATAACTATTTTTAGGTATTTTTGATCTGTCCCCAATTAATTGGCTTTTTAAAATAGATCAAATTAATGTTGATCTGACCCCAATTAATTTTCTTGGCATTTTTGTTGCAATGCAATATGCTCACATTCCCGCGAAATATCTCTAGGAGTGCGCCATGACTTCGGCTGCCGAAAAATTAGCTTTGCAACAAACAGGTCTTTACGACCCTTCTCAAGAGCACGACGCTTGTGGTGTGGGCTTTGTGGCCCATATCAAAGGCGCCAAAACGCATGCCATCGTGACGCAGGCTTTGAAGATTCTTGAAAACTTGGACCACCGGGGTGCAGTAGGTGCCGACAAGTTGATGGGAGATGGCGCTGGCATCTTGATTCAGTTGCCAGATGCGCTTTATAGAGAAGAGATGGCCAAGCAAGGCGTGAATTTGCCTGCGCAAGGCGAGTACGGTGTGGGCATGGTGTTCTTGCCTAAAGAACATGCGTCACGCATGGCTTGTGAACAAGAACTTGAGCGCGCTGTCAAAGCCGAAGGCCAAGTGCTGATTGGCTGGCGCGATGTGCCGGTCAACCGCGACATGCCCATGTCGCCCACCGTGCGTGAAAAAGAGCCTGTGCTCAAGCAGATTTTCATTGGCCGTGGTGCCGATGTGATTGTGCAAGACGCATTGGAGCGCAAGCTTTACGTCATTCGCAAAACAGCCAGTGCCGCCATTCAAAACTTGAAGCTGAAACACAGCAACGAGTACTACATCCCCAGCATGTCCAGCCGCACCGTGGTTTACAAAGGCTTGCTGTTGGCCGATCAAGTGGGCACCTACTATCTAGACCTGCAAGACGAGCGATGTGTGTCTGCGCTGGGCTTGGTGCACCAACGTTTCTCCACCAATACTTTTCCAGAGTGGCCCTTGGCGCACCCCTACAGGTATGTCGCGCACAACGGTGAGATCAACACCGTCAAAGGCAACTACAACTGGATGAAGGCGCGTGAAGGCGTGATGTCTTCCCCTGTGCTTGGCCAAGACTTGCAAAAACTCTATCCCATCAGCTTTGCTGGCCAATCCGACACGGCCACTTTTGACAACTGTTTAGAGTTGCTCACCATGGCCGGTTACCCCATCAGTCAAGCCGTGATGATGATGATTCCCGAGCCTTGGGAAAATCACAACACCATGGACGAGCGCCGCAAAGCGTTTTATGAATACCACGCCGCCATGCTTGAGCCATGGGATGGTCCTGCATCGATTGTGTTCACCGATGGCCGTCAAATTGGCGCGACCTTGGACCGCAATGGTTTGCGCCCATCACGCTATTGCATCACAGACGACGACATGGTGATCATGGGATCTGAAACAGGCGTGTTGCCCATTCCAGAAAGCAAAATTGTGCGCAAGTGGCGCCTGCAACCCGGCAAGATGTTCCTGATCGATTTGGAACAAGGCCGCATGATCGATGACGAAGAACTCAAGTCGAACCTGGCCAGCAGCAAGCCCTACAAGCAATGGATTGAAAACCTGCGCATCAAATTGGATGACGTGAAAGAAAGCACGGCCAACGCGCCTGTGTCCAACGAAAGCTTGCTCGACTTGCAGCAAGCTTTTGGCACCACCCAAGAAGACATCAAGTTCTTGTTGGCCCCCATGGCGCAAGCCGGTGAAGAAGCTTTGGGCTCCATGGGCAACGACAGCCCATTGGCCGTGTTGTCCGATAAAAACAAACCACTGTTCAACTACTTCAAGCAGTTGTTTGCGCAAGTGACCAACCCACCGATTGACCCGATTCGCGAAGCCATCGTGATGTCCTTGGTGTCTTTCATTGGCCCCAAGCCCAACTTGCTTGACATCAACCAAGTCAACCCACCCATGCGCTTGGAAGTGAGCCAGCCCGTGCTCGACTTTTCAGACATGGCCAAGTTGCGCAACATCGAACAGTCTACGCAAGGCAAGTTCAAGAGCGCCACCTTGGACATCACCTACCCCGCAGCTTGGGGCAGCGAAGGCGTGGAAGCCAAGCTGGCATCGCTGTGCGCTGAAGCGGTGGACGCCATCAAAGGCGGTCACAACATTTTGATCATCAGCGACCGCGGTGTCTCGCCAACGCAAGTGGCCATTCCGGCTTTGCTGGCCTTGTCTGCCATTCACCAGCATTTGGTGCGCGAAGGTTTGCGCACCACGGCCGGCTTGGTGGTGGAAACCGGCACTGCACGTGAGGTGCATCACTTTGCAGTGTTGGCAGGCTACGGTGCAGAAGCCGTTCACCCTTACCTCGCCATGGAAACCTTGCAAGCTTTGCACAAAGAGTTGCCAGGCGATTTGTCGGCCGACAAAGCCATCTACAACTATGTGAAGGCGGTGGGCAAAGGCTTGTCCAAGATCATGTCCAAAATGGGCGTGAGCACCTACATGTCGTATTGCGGTGCGCAGTTGTTTGAAGCCATCGGCATCAACACAGAAACCGTGAACAAATACTTCACTGGCACACCGACCCGTGTGCAAGGCATTGGTATTTTTGAAATTGCCGAAGAAACTTTGCGCATGCACAAAGCGGCGTTTGGCACCGACCCCATTTTGGCCACCATGCTCGATGCTGGCGGTGAATACGCATGGCGTGCCCGTGGTGAAGAGCACATGTGGACGCCCGATGCCATTGCCAAGTTGCAACACAGCACCCGTGCCAACAATTGGAACACCTACAAAGAATACGCACAGATCATCAACGATCAAACCAAGCGTCAAATGACATTGCGCGGTTTGTTCGAATTCAAGATTGATCCTAGCAAAGCCATTCCGGTCGAAGAAGTGGAACCCGCCAGCGAAATCGTCAAACGTTTCGCCACAGGTGCCATGTCTTTGGGCTCAATCTCCACAGAAGCACATGCCACATTGGCGGTTGCCATGAACCGCATTGGCGGCAAGAGCAACACCGGCGAAGGTGGTGAAGACTCTGCGCGCTATCGCAACGAACTCAAAGGCATCCCGATCAAAAAGGGCGAGTCTTTGAAGAGCGTGATTGGCGACAAAGAAGTAGAAGTTGACATGCCACTCGAGGCAGGCGATTCACTGCGCTCTAAGATCAAGCAAGTGGCTTCTGGCCGCTTCGGTGTCACCGCCGAATACCTGCACAGTGCCGATCAAATTCAGATCAAAATGGCGCAGGGTGCCAAGCCGGGTGAGGGCGGTCAATTGCCAGGCGGCAAAGTGTCCGACTACATCGGCAAGTTGCGTCACTCTGTGCCTGGTGTGGGTTTGATTTCTCCCCCACCGCACCACGACATCTACTCCATTGAAGATTTGGCGCAACTCATTCACGACTTGAAAAACGTGGCGCCGCACAGCGACATCAGCGTGAAGTTGGTGTCTGAAATTGGCGTGGGCACCATTGCCGCAGGTGTGGCCAAGTGCAAGAGCGATCACGTGGTGATTGCCGGCCACGACGGCGGCACAGGCGCATCGCCTTGGTCGTCCATCAAGCACGCTGGCAGCCCTTGGGAAATTGGTTTGGCAGAAACTCAGCAAACCTTGGTGCTCAACCGTTTGCGCGGCCGCATCCGTGTGCAAGCCGATGGTCAAATGAAAACAGGCCGCGACGTTGCCGTGGGCGCGCTGCTAGGTGCAGACGAGTTTGGTTTCGCCACCGCACCGCTGGTGGTGGAAGGCTGCATCATGATGCGCAAGTGTCACCTCAACACATGCCCGGTGGGCGTGGCCACACAAGATCCCACTTTGCGCAAAAAGTTTTCTGGCAAGCCAGAGCACGTGGTCAATTACTTCTTCTTCATTGCCGAAGAAGTGCGTCAAATCATGGCGCAGTTGG
>CANFJC010000047.1 GCA_947447245.1 Comamonadaceae bacterium | reverse complement strand
TGCGCCGCGCAGAAGCTTATGCTCGCGCTGGCGCTGACATTTTGTTTGTTGAGTCGCCAGAGTCAGAAGAAGAAATGCGCCAAATTGGCAAATCATTCGATCTGCCACTTTTGGCCAACATGGTGGAGCGCGGTCGAACGCCTGTTCTGTCTCGCGCAGATTTGGAATCCATTGGCTACAAATTGGCCATCTTCCCCGTCACGGCTTTGCTTGCTTCAGTCCATGCCATGCAAAGCGTCTACCAAGAATTTCAGACACAGGGTTCATCCAATAAGGGCAGCACCGAGCTCTATGACTTTGCCGATTTGACCAAGCTCATGGGCTTTGAAGCTATCTGGGAATTTGAAAAACGATACGCTGAAACAAAATAAATCAACCATAAAAACTGGAGACAAAGTCATGAACCCAAAATTACGTCGTCATTGGCTGCAAGCAGCCCTCATTGGAACAGCCCTCGCCTTTGTGGGAAATGCGCAGGCACAAAACTACCCTAGCAAGCCCATCCGCTTGGTCGTGCCTTTCACACCCGGCGGCGTGACCGATACCAGCGGCCGTTTGATCGCTGAGCAGTTGTCAAAAAGATTGGGGCAGCAAGTCATTGTCGACAACAAGCCAGGCGCCTCGGGCAACATTGGGACCCAGCAAGTCGCAGCATCAGAGCCCGACGGCTACACCTTGCTTTTAGGTTTTGATGGCACCCTTGTCATCAACCCTCATGTCTTTCCTAAAACCGGCTTTGACACGCTCAAAGACTTTGCCCCCATTGGCAAAATTGGTGATGCGGTCCTTATTTTGGTGGCGCACCCCAACTTTCCAGCCAAAACCTTGAAGGACACGATTGCACTGTCTAAAACTGAAAAAGGAGGTCTTTCATATGGCACATCGGGTACCGGTGGAACGCCTCACATTGCTGGTGAACTCTTGCGTCAAAAAACAGGTGCCAACCTTGTGCATGTGCCCTACAAAGGCGGCGGCCAAGCCTTGACCGATGTTTTGGGCGGCAATATTCCATTGGTCTATACCGCCATTGCCGGCGCCATTCCACACGTGAAATCGGGCAAGCTCCTGCCCATCGCAGTGTCCAGCATCAAGCGGGCCAGTTCGTTGCCTGATGTTGCCACCTTCATCGAAAACGGCGTGACTGATTTTGAAGTCAACTCCTGGGTTGGTTTGTTGGCACCCGCCAAAACACCGCGCGCCGTCATCGTGCGCATCAACACAGAGCTCAATGCTATTTTGAACGACCCCGAGGTGAAGGAAAGGCTCAATGGCATGGGCATCACGGCCTCGCCAGGAACTGCAGAAAACTTTGGCGCCGAACTCAGCAGAGACCTTGCTAAATTTGGACCTGTTGTGAAAGCATCAGGCATTAAGGCAGAGTAAATACAAGTCAGAAATTTGATATGACACCTAACACCCAGATTTTCAAGACGCTGGCGTTTTGGATGCCCGTGGCTTTTTTAAGTGCCTTTCTTTGCCATTGGCACCCAGCCAAAGCGCAAAACAATGCAAGCACCTATCCTCAAAAACCCATCAAAATTTTGGTGGGCTTTTCACCTGGCGGTGTACCAGACATCGTCGCTCGCGTGTTGGCTCCCAAATTCACAGAAGACTGGAAGCAAGCGGTCATTGTTGAAAATAAATTAGGCGCTGGCAGCAACATTGCAGCACAAGCGGTCGCCACTTCAGCGCCCGATGGCTACACCTTGCTGTCCATCTCTTCAGCGCATGCCATTTCGCCAGCCATTTACAACAAGCTGCCCTATGACGCCACAAAAGATTTCTCAGGCATCACACTCACTGCAACAGGCCCTGCCTTGGTCATTGTCTCGCCAGAGTTGAATGTCAGCAACATGAGAGAGTTCATTGCCTTGGCCAAAAGCAAACCTGGGCAGCTTAACTATTCATCAGCTGGCGTGGGCAGCGGCTCCCAATTTGCAGCCGAACTTCTGAAAGCTCAAGCCGGCATTGATCTGGTTCACATTCCCTTCAAAGGCATACCCGAAGCACTGACAGATACCATGGCGGGACGCACACACCTGTTTATCTCGCCCTACGCCAGTGCCATCAACTTGGTGCGAGAAGGCAAGGCCAAAGCCATAGCCGTCACCAGTACCAGCCGTGTAGCCGATTTGCCTAACTTGCCCACAGTAGCCGAATCGGGCGTACAGGCTTATAAGTGGATTTTTTGGTATGGCCTAGTGGCACCTGCCAACACACCTCGCGACATTGTTCAGAAAATACAAGCCGAAGTGGTGACGGCATTGAAGCAGCCGCAAGTAACTCAACGCTTTGGTTCGCTTGGCATTGAAGCTGTGACCAGCAGTCCTGAATCATTTGACCAATTGATCAAAGATGAAGTTCAGTTGTTTAAAAAATTAGCGGCCGACTCTGGCATCAAGGCGGATTAATTTCTATGGCTTTTGTTCATGTCAATGGCATTGAGTTGCACTACACGATCGATGGCACGCAAGGGCCGTGGATCACCCTGTCTCACTCCCTGGCTTGTAATCTTTCTTCATGGGATGCCCAAGTTGAATTGTTAAAAGATCACTTCCGAGTCCTCAGATTTGACACACGGGGCCACGGGCAATCGAGCGCACCGCCAGGACCTTACACACTAGAACAACTGGCAGAAGATGTAGATGGCCTGCTCCGTCATTTGGGCATCACTCAAACGCACTGGATGGGCATTTCCATGGGCGGCATGATTGGCCAGACCTATGCTTTGGCTCACCCTGGTGTTTTTCTATCGCTCATCTTGGCAGATTCCACCAGTCGCAGGCCGCCCCAAGCAGCAAGCATGTGGGGTGACCGAATTCACATTGCCCAAACCGAAGGCATGCAAGGTTTATTGGAAAGCACCTTAACGCGCTGGTTTACGCCAGCATACCGCGCCAAAAATCCAGACGTGATGGCCCGCATTGGCAAAGGTATTTTGGAAACGCCCGTCAATGGCTTTTGTGGCTGTTGCGATGCCATTTCCAAAATCGATTTACTCGACAGGCTTCACGAGATCAAGTGCCCTAGCCTCATCATGGTGGGTGAGCACGACCATGGCACGCCCCCAGAAATGTCTCGCCTCATGCATGAGAACATTGAAGGCTCTGAGTTTGTCATCATCCCGAATGCGGCTCATATCGCAAGCATTGAGCAAGAAGCCTTTTTCAATGCGGAAATTTCAAGATTTCTATTCAAGCGACATAAGACTCCTTAAAATTTGAAGCTGTTGGCCGGTCTCTTTAACGAAAGCCGTCTAATTCAAACATTTTTGCCATTCACAGTTTCACTGCTTTTGGTGTGAATAAAATTCCTGCTGGGCTTTCCTTCCAACAGATGCCTTAGGTATACAAGCTATAAGATACAAACATAAACAAAAGCCTTGCTGCATTTCATAACTGGGATTTTTGATGCTGAAATTAGAAGAATACGCCAATAAATATCAGACGATTCAAATGAACCGCACTGACGGCATTCTTGAAGTGAAGCTGCACACCAACGGCGGCCCGCTTCACTGGAGCTTATTGCCTCATGGTGAACTTACTCGAGCGTTTCATGAAATTGGTCAAGATTACGAAAATGAAGTGATCATTCTCACCGGAACGGGCGAGGCATTCAGTGGGCCCGCCTTAGGCCCCAATGGCCATAACCATGTGAGCCATCCTGTAACAGCCATGGAATGGGACAAAATATATTTTGAAGGCAAGCATTTGTTGCTGAACCTTTTGAATATCGAAGTCCCCATCATTGCCGCCATCAACGGGCCAACCCTTCGTCATGCTGAAATTCCCCTACTTTCAGACATTGTCTTAGCTTCAGACACAGCAACATTCCAAGACTCAGCGCACTTCTGGGGAGGGCTGGTTCCAGGCGATGGTGTGCATGTCGTTTTCCCACACCTGATGGGTACCAATAGAGGCCGCTATTTTTTACTGACTGGGCAAACGATCAGTGCACAAGAGGCAAAAGATGTTGGCCTGATTAGCGAAATTTTGCCCATGCAAGATTTGCTACCAAGAGCTTGGGAGCTTGCACGCTATCTTAAGATGCGCAGCCCTCTTCTAAGGCGTTATTCACGAGTCTTGGCAACTCAAGAACTGAAAAAGAAAATTCTTGATTTGCATGGCTACGGTTTGGCTCTTGAAGGTCTAGCCGCTACGCATAACTCTAACCAACACGTTGAATAATAAACAGTTCACCTCTTTTACTCACAGGCTTTCATTCATGCGTCTACTTACATTCACCCGAAACGGCTCAGGCCCACTCATTGGTATCCGTACCGATGAAAAAATACTTGACATCAGCGAGGCTGCAAAAATTGCAGGTGAATCAAACCTCCCAACCAGCATGAGGACCCTCCTTGCAGCTGGCTCAGAAGGCATGAGTCGTGTTCGCCAATTAAATTCAAAAGCTTTAGGTGATGTCAATCATTTTAAAAATGCATGGCACGACAAGGCATCCATTGCCTATCTGCCACCCATCATGGATGCTGATAAATTTTTATGTGTTGGTAAGAACTATCGAAAGCATTTGGAAGAACTTCAGCGTACTGCTTTGATCAAAGAAATTCCACAAGAGCCCACCGGATTTATCAAGTTAAATTCATGCTTAGTGGGCCATCAAGCCAAAGTCAAAAAACCCGATGGCATTGTGCGGCTAGATTACGAACCAGAGCTTGTCTTTGTGATCGGCAAGCGCGCCTTAGGAGTCAAAAAAGCAGATGCATTTGACTACGTTGTGGGCGTCACCATTTTGAATGACCTGACTTGCCGCGATCTGCAGCAAAGAGAAGTTGCTTCCGGCTCTCGCTTTTGGACTGCCAAAAACATTCCAGGATTTGGTCCTCTTGGCCCTGAGATCATCACCATGGATGAAATACCCGATCCCTACAATTTATGGATGACCTGTTCGGTCAATGGTCAGGAACGTATGCGCGTCAATACCAGCGATCAAATTTGGAAGTTGCCAGACATCATTGAGCACTTCTCCCAATATATTCCCATCGAACCTGGCGACATGTTCTCTACAGGTGCCCCTGGCGGTGTAGCCGTTGGAAAGCCCAATGCCGCAGAACTATTTTTAAAACCAGGTGATGTCGTTGAATGTGCCATTGAAGGCATCGCCTCCTTGAGCACCACCATTGTCTGAGTTCAGAGTCATACCAACATTCGCAAAAAAGGCCAATGATGAAATTTTTAACCAGTCTTCGCTCTTTAAATCAGCCTTTCCAAAGGTCTGTCGCACTTCGTTTTTTAGTGTTGCTAAGCATGCTATTTGGTTTGCAGTCTTCGTTTGCACAAGCATTCCCCGTCAAGCCAGTCACCATCATTGTTCCTTTCACACCGGCTGGTGGGGCTGACAATTTGGCGAGAATCTTGGTTCCACGACTGACTGCACTTTGGGGGCAGAGTGTCATTGTGGAATACAAGGCGGGGGCAAGCGGCCAAATAGGCGCTGATTTTGTTTCAAAAGCAAACCCTGACGGCTACACATTGCTCATGGCCACCACAGCGGTCATCAATGATAAAAATGTCTCTAAATTTACGGGCATCTCATTGGTCTCTGCAGATGCGTATGTTTTAGTCGTTCACCCCAGTATGCCCATCAACAATGCATCGGACCTCATTGCCTATGCTAAAGCCAACCCCAAGAAGCTTTCATTTGGCTCATCTGGTATAGGCGCTGCCTCGCATTTGTCTGGCGAACTGTTTAAGGCCAGAGCGGGCATTGACATGCTCCACGTACCGTATAAAGGTACGGGGCCCGCATTGAACGATCTTTTGGCCAATCACATTCAACTGATGTTTGCACCGACTCAAACAGCCATGTCACAAATTCAATCAGGCAGAATCAAAGCAATTGGTGTCACTGGCAGTAAATCCATAGAGGCATTGCCCAACGTTCCGCCGATAGCAAACTCTGGCCTTGCTGGGTACGATGCGATTGGGTGGTTTGGATTATTGGTCCATGCCAATACGCCCAATGAGATTGTGAAAAAACTGCATGAAGACATTCAGCGAGTGATGAACATGCCTGAAGTTCGTAAATCCATGCATGAAAAAGGGGCTGAGCCCGGCAACCTCACGCCCAGTGAGTTCAGTAGCTTTATCAAACAAGAGCAAATCAAATGGACCAAGTTAATGAAAGATGCAAACATTGTGATTGAGTGAATGCATCTGCTGAGAAAACACTCAACAATCATCCTCTCGCACATCGACATCAACTAAAACTTTCAGCGATGCGCAATTAAGCTCATTCCCAAATGAGCAGCCTGTCGTCGTTCATAAGCCAAAAATTCTTCGGTGATTTGACTGCCTCGAACGCCGCCTCTGACCGATCCAGCTTCCACATCGCCAAAATATTCTTTCCACAAGGCCGGTAAGCGCTGCCCATTTGGAATGCTTAGCCAAAGGCGCAGCAAATGTCGTTTGCGCTCTGGCTCATCGTGATCTTCAAAATTGGTCCGTGAATGAATGACCACATAGTTGTTCAATAACTGTAAATCACCACGATCGAGTTCCATCGAATAGCAAAATCTCTCATCAGGGAGCAATTCATCCAACAAATCTAACAATTCAATTTGCTGCGGCGTTAAACGAGGCACCTCTGGGAAATCGCGTTGAGCTGCCGTGACATTTTTCCGATTGGCACGCAATGAAAAATATTCAGGATCATCTCCAAGGATGGGGCATTTGTAAAAAGGCGGCTGCGATGCGTCGTTGGTTCCCTGATAACTGTAATAAAACGGTTGTTTCATGACAGGCACAAGGTCAGGTCGAAGGCGTTTAACTTCATCGACCACGGCCATGGAACTGGTCACTTTGCTGGTGCCGCCTGATTTGGCAGTTTGCAAACACATCAAGGCCACGACATCGCAGGAATCAACATGGAAATCTAAGCCAGCGTTGGTGTTGTAACCTCGCCCATTTTTGACTTTGTAACTGCCACCCTCGTCACGCACATCGTTCATCACCTGACTGGCTCGGTTTTGAGTTCTGGCCACGCCCACGTTCAAACCGATGCCCCAATTGACCAGTCGCGCATCCTCTACCGACCATCGATTAACAGGAAAGCCCTTGAGCAAACACATGCCATAGGCTGTTTGTGTGACAGCAAAGGCCCGATCAATGGCCTCTTTGGCATGGCGTTTTAAAGGAAAGTCGTTGGCAGTCATTTGCAGCCAAGATTTTTCAGTGGTCTTGGCATGTTGAAGTGCTTCTTCAATTTCGAGCGTCGCTTCACGACTCAGGTGGTGAATCCAAGAAAAATCTTGGCCAAGCTCTTGAGGTCGCCATGCGCGTGGTTTTTCGAAATGGGATAAATTGAATGAACGCATATGGGGATCTATCTTACTGAATAAAGACGCTTGTATTTCTCACATAGGGACAACACCAATGAGAAGGCCTTGCTAGAAAGCACCTACTGTCCCTACACTTTAGGCTTAATTTGTATCGACAAACACAGGCTTCACATGAATCGATTTTTGGCTGTCATTCTTTCTCTGGTCTCCCTCTCAAGTTATGCTCAAGATCAAGCCTACCCTGTGAAACCCATTCGCTTGCTGGTGGGCTATGCCCCTGGTGGGGCCACTGACATTGTGGCCCGCAGCATTGCCATCAAGTTGCAAGAATCACTTGGACAACCGGTGGTGGTAGAAAATCGCGCGGGTGCAAGCAGCAACATTGCGTCAGAATTTGTAGCGCGAAGTGCCCCCGATGGCTACACCCTGCTTTTAGGCACCATTGCCAATGCCACCAACATGACGGCATTCAAGGGCCTAGGCTACGACACGATGCGTGACTTTGTGCACATCACCCAATTCATGACAGCGCCATCGGTTTTAACCATTCATCCTTCCGTGCCAGCCAAGAATCTCAAGGAACTCATTGCCGTAGCCAAACAAAATCCCGGCAAAATTGCTTTTTCTTCCAGTGGCAATGGCGGCTCACCTCATCTGGCGGGCGAGCTTCTCAAAATGCGCGCCAACATTGACATGATTCATGTGCCCTACAAAGGTGCTGCGCCGGCCATTGCCGATCTCTTGGGTGGTCAGGTTCAAATGAGTTTTCAAACGGCCTTGTCGGCTATTCCTCATTTGAAAAGCGGCAAACTCAATGTCATTGCAGTGGCCAGCAAAAAGCGCATGGGCACTCTGCCCAATGTTCCCACCATGGCAGAAGCCGGTTTGCCAGACTTTGAAGTCTCTAGTTGGAATGGCTTGTTTGCACCCGCCAAAACACCTTCGCACATCGTGGCAGCGCTTTACAACGCCTCCATCAAGGCACTACAAAGCCAAGACATCAAAGACAAAATGGAAGCGCAAGGCGCTGAGCCTGTGGGCAACAGTCCTGAAGAGTTCAAGTCATTTGTCAAAGCTGAAATTGACAAATGGGAACAGGTGATCGTTAAATCTGGCGCCAAGATGGACTAAGGCTTTGGCCAGCTGGGACCTCCAGCTTTTGTTGTGCAATGCGCCTTAAATTTGATCGATGGCAGAATGATGTTTGGGCTCTTCACCCACGTTGTCTGAGATGGCAAAACGATCGTTCTGTCTGGTGTAAAAACTCGCACCAAATCTGGCAACAGGCCGATAGTCTTTCAAATTGACTCGCCATGCTTGCGTGTCAATGAGTCCGTCTCTTGCCGCCAACCACTTAATGCGTCCGATAAACACATACCGACTGGGGGTCTCAAGTTTCTCGTGAAGCACGCATTCAAAAGCAATAGGTGCCTCTAAAATTCTAGGTGGCTTGACTGTATGCGAAGGCGTAGAAGTAAGCCCTACCGCAGCCAATTCACTCACATCAGATGGAAAATTTTTGCCGCAAGCGTGCATTTTTTCTGCCATAGGCTCGTCCGACATGTGCACGACAAATTCACCATTGTGCAAAATATTGGCTGAAGTATCTTTGAGTTGACCGTCTTGAAGCCGATTGATGCTGATCATCAAAATGGGCGGGTCTTCGCCAATCATGTTGAACATGGAGAATGGGGCTGCATTGACCACACCATTTGCACCCAGGCTGGTCACCAATGCAATGGGCCTTGGAACAATGAGGCTTGCCATTAACTTATAACGTTCATAGCTGCTTATTTGGTCGAAGTCGACTTCAGTCATAAATGATTTCTAGTTGATTGGTCAAATATCTTAACTAAATAAAAAGCAGCAGCCCCAACCCACAAGGGTTGGAGATCTGCTGCACTGGTATCCAAAAATGTGATTCGCAGTTCTTAGACAATCACTTCAACTTTGGCGCGCTTTGCGACTGCGGTCCAAGTGTTGATTTGGGACTGAATCAGTTTGCTGAACTCATCTCCAAGTACGGGGGTTTTGCGTGGCAAGGTTTGAACTTCTTCTAAACGAGCCATGATATCTGGCTTGGCCAAAAGCTCTGGGATGAGTGCAGTAATTCGCTGAGCAATGGGCGCAGGTAAATTCTTAGGGGCTGAAAGGCCTAGCCATTGCGATCCTGTGAGCGAGTTGTACCCAAGTTCTGCAAAAGTAGGGATATTCGGCAATGCCGGCAAGCGATTGGGCGTTGAAACGGCCAATGCACGCAATGAGCCCGCTTTGAGTTGGTTCACATTGGTCGTGACCGGATCAAACACGCTGTCAATTTGACCGCCTAGCAAGTCTTGCATGGCGGGTGCACTGCCTTGGTATGGCACGTGATCGTGCTCATTGGCTTGTCCTTCAATTTTTAACAATTCACCGTAAAGGTGGTTGGCTGAACCGATGCCCGAGGTGCCATAACGCACAGGTTTGGTTTTGGCGGCGTTGATATATTGAGCGAGCGTCTGATATGGCGATTGAGCTCTGACCAACAACATCATGGGGGCCTCTACCAACATACCCATGTGTGTGAAATCATTCACGGGATCGAATGGCATGGATTTGCGAGTTGCTGTTGCGTAAATATGAACAGAAGCATGGCTGACCAAAAGTGTATAGCCGTCAGCAGCTTGGCGAGACGCATATTCAGTTCCAATCAAACCACCCGCGCCTGCTCGGTTTTCAACAACAACCGTTTGGGAAAGGGCCTGAGACAAATGGGGCGCCAAAAGCCTTGCCACCGTATCAACCAAGCCACCTGGGGGGTATTGGCAGATCAGACGGATAGAGCCCTTGGTGGGCCAGGCAGCGGCTTGAGCGTGCACCCATGGTGCAGCAACTGTCGATGCAGCAACTGCCAGTAAATCACGACGCTTCATACATACTCCTTGAATTGAATGAATGAAAAAGTTAAGATAAAAAAATGGCCTTTCGATCAATTTACTTTTCAGCACAAAACATACCTATCATTTTCAATTATTGATGCGCCAAAATGAAGAATAGAAAAACTTCGATGCACCAATCCAATGAACCAATGAATCAATGCACCAAAATAAAGCTCAAAATCCAGCCTCAATTCGTTTGTTGGTCATCAACCCCAACACGAACGCATTGACTACAAAGCGATTAGAAGAAGTTTTGACGACTGGCTTGCCAGTCAATGTGCAGTTAAATTTCACCACTGCTCGTTTTGGTGCAAGCTATATTGCCTGCGAAGCAAGTCATGCCGTTGCGTCCCATGCATGTTTAGAGGCATGGGCAGATCAGAACCAAATAGCCGACAAGCCTATTGATGGCGTGCTGATCGGCTGTTTTGGCGATCCTGGATTATTTGCATTGCGTGAAATTGCTGCTTATCCGGTCACTGGACTGGCCGAGGCTTCATTTATTCAGGCCTCAGCGCTAGGCCCTTTTTCCATTGTGACGGGCGGAGAGCGCTGGAAGCTCATGCTTCAGCGCTTGGCTGGCAGCTTAGGCTACGGAGATCAGTTAAGACACATAGAAACCGTCACAGCTACGGGTGCCGAACTACAAGCCAATCCTCAAATGGCCATTGAGTGCTTGAAAGAAGCATGTGAAAAGGCTGCAAAGTCAGATGTGAAATCGATCATCTTAGGTGGTGCAGGTTTGGCGGGATATGCGCAACAAATTCAACACATGATTTCCCTGCCAATCATTGACAGCGCAACTGCGGGTCTTGAAGTATTGGTCCGTAACCAAGCACCAAAACCCCTTAGAAAAGAGCACGGCAGTTATGCCCAATGGACCGGTATGGCCCCTTCGATTGAATCCATCAAGCCGAAATGTTGAAGTTGAGAATCTTCAACATTTCGCTGTGAGCTTGTCAATTAAGGACTGTCGCCCAGTGCAAGACCTTCGCGACGTGGATCAGCACCACCCCACAAAATAGGCAATCCAGCATACCAACTTGCGGGTGCTCGAACAATGGTTGAGACACCACTGGACTGAGCAGCAAACGACACGGTATGACCCAATGATCGCAAGCCAACCAACAACGGATCGTTTAAGCCGCTGTTTGCAACGTCGATAGAAGGATGCTCACCGCCCACCCCAGTGGTTGGGCCATTTGATGCCCCAAAGTTGACCATGGAAGTTGCTTGCTGTGCATCAAGCTTCCAGTCCAAGGCACTGACCAAAGTTTTAACCACAAACTGAATAATGGACGCACCACCTGGTGAACCAGTTGCCATGACAAAATCGCCACGGCTTCCATCTGCGGCTTTGTTGAAGACAAGAGTTGGTGCCATGGAGCTGCGGGGTCTTTTCAGCGGGCCAATTCGATTGGCAATCAAACCAGAGGAATCAGAAGGGTCGAAAGAAAAATCTGTGAGTTGATTATTGAGAATAAAGCCACGCGTAAAGTGAAATGACCCCATGCCAGACTCAACCGTGGTGGTCATGACAAGCGCGTTGCCGTACTTGTCCACTATGGACATGTGGGTGGTTCCCTTGCCCTCAGTTGCACTGCTGCCCAAAGCTACAGGCGTTGGAAAAACACCGGCTTGCGCTGTTCCCATGCTCTTGGTCGTTGAAATTAAACCAGCTCTGGCTTTCAAATAGTCTTTGGCAACCATGCTACTAACGCCATTACCTGGAAGAGGCACAAAGTCAGTATCAGCAACATATTTATTGCGGTCTGCGTAAGCCAGTCTTTGTGATTCACTGATTAAGTGAACAGCACCAACCGATGGCTTGCCGCCTTCCGAATTCACAAGAGTTGGCAAATATTGGCTTGACGACAAATCAAAGTTTTCCAAAATACCCAATGATTGTGCAACCGCAATTCCACCGGAAGAAGGTGGGCCCATGCCGCACACCCAATAATTGCGATAAGTGGTGCAAACTGGCTCTCGCTTAATGGCCTTGTAATTTGCCAAGTCACTCAACTCAGTTAAACCTGGGGTGATTGCAACTGGATTTGCACCGCCAGAGCTTGTCACTTTGATTTTATTGACAATCGATTGAGCAATGGGGCCTGTGAAAAAAGCATTGGCTCCACCCTTTGCAATGGTACTCAGCGTTTGCGCGTATTCAGGGTTCTTGATAATCGTGCCAAGCGCTTTAGGAGAAGAGTCGGCGTTTAAAAAGTACGCTGCTGCTTCAGGATCGCGAAGTAGGTCGTTTTTAGCACCCGCAATGGCGTCAGCCATGCGCCCGCTGATGCCAAAACCATTTGTTGCCAATTGAATGGCCGGATCAAAAAGGGTATCCCATGGTTTTTTCCCATGATCTTGATGCACAAACTCCAACATCTTGACTGCACCAGGGGTACCAATGGATCGACCACTTGCACGCGTGCTTGCAAATGAGGCCCCTAAATTGGGCAATGGGTTGGTTTGGTTGGCGTCACTGATGTATCGCAAATAGTTTTCAGTGGCTGCTGCAGGTGCAGTTTCGCGGCCATCGTAGGACAAGACTTGCTTGGTGTCGGCCTTGTAGTAGAGTGCAAAAGCACCACCACCCAAACCAGACGACTGTGGCTCAACAAGGCCTAGAACCATTTGAATCGCCACTGCAGCATCAGCAGCAGTACCGCCTGCACTGAGAACTTCACAACCGGCTTGAGTGGCGCGGGGATTGGCTGTGACAGCCATGAAATTGACACTGTTGACAACCTTGTTACCAAGTTTGTAGCCAGAAGATTTTTCAGGGATAGCGGGGTCACCTGGCAGCCCAGAGCCCACAGATACGCCGCCAGTACTGGTGGCCTGCAAGCATGCTTTTAATTCAGCAACATCGCCACCACAACCGGTTAATGCCAATGCAGCAAGGCTTAAGAAAATGACAGATTGCAACTTAGAAAACTTGCAAGCAAAGAGGCTCTTCATGGTTGACCCTTGGTAAGTGACTTTCAATCAATATACGCCTCATTGTCATGAAGGCGCAACCTAGGGTAAACATTAATGTCCTGATCGATGCCTTTGGAAAAACAAAGCACAAGCCAGCACAAAAAGCACAGCGGCACTGATCCAGCCGAAATTACCAAGTTCGTAGGCCTGCGAAGGAAAGAGTCTTTGAGAGCTTTTGGAAGGTGTAAAGATGATGCTTTGCTGCTTAAGAACCGTGCCATCGGCTGCTTGTGATGTCACTTTAGCTTCGATAGGATTGCTGAGGGATTGAAGTGCCCAAAGTTCAATGGACCATCGGGTTGGCATCAACTCTGGCCGCATTGCAAACTTGCCAAGCACAACAATGGCGGGTTGCTCTGAACCTAGCGTGTGTGCAGGTTCAAAATTAACAAAAAGTCCTTCCAACAGAAGCGGCCCTTTGTCATCCATCAATTGCACATTTTGTGAAATCGCCTGATGCAGTTGCTTTTGATGATTGACAAACTCGGTGTGCGATATGACGCCATCTCCGTCATCATCAAATTGGATGCCTGCAAAAGAAGATGGCGGCAAAGACAGCGCCATGAATGCACCATCATCGCGGAAATTCAGAGTTGCACGATCGACAGCCATCAAGTGTGCATTCGCTGGTATCTGCATGCCGACAAATATCAGCATGCTCATCAAAAGTACCCAGCATATTTTAGACAAGCTGTTTGTATTAGCAGCTTGATGGATGATATTCAATTCAGCTTGCCTTTGATACAGCGTTGAAGATAAGGATAGCTTTCAGTGGCCACGTAATAGTAAGTACCTTTAGGAAATTCAGGGGTCACACCGGTTCGGCCATTGCACTCATCCAGATCGCCACCGTTGGATGCGCTGTACTGCCAGTCTTGCCGAAATGTGCCTAGTGGGAAAATAGCTTGGGAAGGCCTCAATGAGCTGTTGGTAGCTGGCGAATTGGGTTTGTAGTTACTGGTTAATTTCTT
>CANFJC010000046.1 GCA_947447245.1 Comamonadaceae bacterium | reverse complement strand
ATGACGCGTCGCGACCTACAAAACGACATGAAGAAGCAAGGACGTCCATGGTGCATTGGCAAAGCATTTGACCATTCAGCACCCATCGGCCCCATCACACCGATCGAAAAGGCTGGCGATGTGAACCATGCTGAAATAGACCTCTTGGTCAATGGCACTGTTCGTCAAACCAGCAGTGTTGCCAAGCTCATTTGGAATGTGGCCGAGACCATTGAACATTTGTCAGCTGCTTGGGAATTGCAAGCTGGCGATTTGATTTATACAGGTACCCCTGAAGGCGTGGCCGCTGTGGTGGCGGGTGATACATTGGTCGGCCGCGTTGCGGGCCTAGGCACTTTGACTGTCAAAGTGGATCCTGCCAAGTAAACTGTAGTTACAAAGGGGAGCAATCCCCTTTTTTGGGAGTCGACTTTGAAAATACTCGAATTGCTGGCCAAGTTCTGCAGCATTTTATCGGGGGCATTGCTCACGTTCATTACTTTGATGACGTGCTATAGCCTGATCGGTCGAAACACAACGGGTCAAACCATTGTGGGTGACTTCGAGTTAACTGGTGTTGCCACGGGGGCTGCCATCGCTTTGTTCATGCCTTTGTGCCAGTACAAAAAAGCCAACATCATTGTGGACTTTTTCACAGCCAAAGCCAGTGAGGCCACCACCGCCCAACTCGACCGACTGGGCGCTTTCTTCATGGCCGCCACTTTTGCCTTGCTCGCATGGCGAACCTACTTGGGCGGCATGAACGCATGGATTTCGCAATCGGGTTCCATGATGCTGGGCTTTCCTGAATGGATTGTGTATGCCGCCATGACACCGCCTCTGGCCTTGAGTGCCGCCATCGCGATGGCGCAAACTTGGATGGGTGACAAGTTCACCAGTTCAGAAAGTGCATCAGCATGAGCGCCCTCACACTTTGTTTGATTATTTTTGGTGCCATGCTGGTTCTCATGGCCATCAGAGTGCCCATCGCTGTTTCGATGTTTGCAGCAGGTACTTTGGGATATCTGATCCAAACTGGCTGGGGCCCTTACTCCAGTTTTCTCAACAACTTGGCCTTCGCACGCTTTGCAAGTTACGACCTGTCGGTCATACCCTTGTTTATTTTGATGGGCCACTTTGCAACCCAAGGCGGCATCAGCAAAGCCTTGTTTCAATTTGCAGCCAGTGTCATGGGCCGATTTAAAGGCGGACTGGCCATGGCCGCCGTTTTGGCCAGTGCAGCCTTTGGTTCCATCTGTGGATCTTCGGTGGCCACGGCAGCCACCATCACGGGCGTTGCACTACCAGAGATGAAACGCCATGGCTACTCAGGCCGTTTGTCGACGGGCACACTGGCAGCTGGCGGTACCTTGGGTATTTTGATTCCGCCTTCAGTTCCCTTGGTCATTTACGCCATCTTGACTGAGCAGAATATCGCCAAGCTGTTTGCTGCCGCCATGGTACCCGGCATCATTGCCATGCTGGGTTACATGATTGCCATCGCCATCTATGTGCGCGTGGTTCCCGGACAGGCACCAGACGTTGATGACAACATCGAGAAATTCTCAATGGCATCCCTCGCCGGAATTGCACCCATTGCAACTATTTTTGTCATTGTGTTTGGTGGCATTTACGGCGGTTTTTTCACACCCACGGAAGGCGCTGGGGTGGGGGCTGCTTCGACCTTTGTGGCAGCCCTGCTCAAGCGAGAAATCACTTGGGCCAAGTTCAAGTTGTGCTTTTATGCAACGGCCGAAAGCTCGGCCATGATCTTCATGATTTTCATTGGCGCCGATGTCATGAATTCTTCTCTGGCTTTGACGCAAGTCCCCAATCAATTGGCCGAAGTGGTTGGCGGATGGGGCCTTGCTCCCTTGATGGTCGTCACGGCCATCTTGCTGTTTTATGTGGTGCTGGGCGCCGTCATGGACGAACTGAGCATGATTTTGCTCACCATTCCCATTTTCTTTCCCATGATCATGGGCCTCGACTTTGGCATGGCCAAAGAGCCCACCGCCATCTGGTTTGGCATCATGGTGCTCATGACTGTCGGGTTTGGCATGTTGGCACCGCCAGTCGGATTGAACGTTTACGTTGTGAACAGCATGGCCAAGGATGTGCCCATTTCTGAAAGTTACAAGGGTGTCATGCCCTTCCTCATCAGTGACACCATCAGAACCACCCTTTTGCTGTTCTTCCCCGGGATTTCCCTGTGGTTGATTCAGTACGTTGCATGATTTGAAGCCTGTTTTAGAGGCTTTGATCCGTTAACATTCAGGCATCATTATTTGGAGACATCCATGATCAAACGTCGCTCCCTCCTAAAGTCAGGTGCCGCAGCTGCCATCGCCGCGCCAGCCCTGACAAGTTTTGCCCAGCAAACTGTGACTCTGAAGTTTCACACTTTCATGGCCCCGCAGTCCAATGTGTGGCTCAACATGCACAAAGCATGGATGAACAAGGTCGAGCAAGACTCTGGCGGACGCATCAAATTTGAAGCTTATCCCGCCATGCAATTGGGTGGCACGCCTGTGCAGTTGTACGACCAAGCGCGTGACGGTGTGGTCGACATTGTTTGGACTTTGCCTGGCAACACGGCAGGTCGATTCCCGCGTGTGGAAGTGTTTGAGTTGCCCTTCATGATGACCAATGCAGAAGCCACGTCCAAAGCCTATTGGGAATATGTGCAAACCATGGCACCCGATGAATTCAAGGAAACTCAGCTCATT
This sequence comes from Comamonadaceae bacterium, assembly GCA_947447245.1. Taxonomy (GTDB): domain Bacteria; phylum Pseudomonadota; class Gammaproteobacteria; order Burkholderiales; family Burkholderiaceae_C; genus Limnohabitans_A. Next base: position 11,467 of record CANFJC010000046.1, on the reverse strand, counting down.
GCCTTGCAAGTTCACGGCCCTGGTGCCATTCACACGGTGGACAAACCTGTGAAAAGTGTGGCTGACATGAAGGGCTTGAAAATGCGTGCCCCAACCCGCCAAGTGACCAAATTAATGGGGGCTCTGGGTGCCATTCCTGTTGGCATGCCATTGCCTGGCATTCCCGATGCACTTTCTAAAGGCACCATCAATGGCGCCGTGATTCCTTGGGAAGTCGTACCGGCCGTGAAAGTGAACGAACTCACCAAGTTCCACGCCGAGTTTGATCCTGCAGGCGGTTGCCTGTACACCACCACGTTTGTGATGGCCATGAACAAGGCCAAATACAACTCATTGCCGCCAGATCTGAAAAAGATCATTGACAACAACAGTGGCCTGGAAACTTCAGGCTGGTTGGGCAAAGTTCAACAAGAAGGCGATGTGCCTGGCCGCAAGTCAGCCAGTGATCGCAACAATGCCATCTTCACAGTGGGCCCTGCCGAAGCCCAAGAGTTCCGCCGCAAGTCTCGTGCACTTGAAGTCGAATGGATTGAGGACATGAACAAGCGCGGCTACGATGGACGCAAATTGATTGACACAGCCCGCACTTTGATCGAGAAGTACTCGAAAGCGCCAGCCACCAAAGCACCAGCGAAAAAGGCTTGAGCTATCAAAGGCAACTGATCAAACACTGCCGAGCCTGTGGCTCGGTGGTTTTGTATCGACTTCCCGACGATGGCGACACCAAGCAACGCGCCATCTGCACTGCATGTCAGTTGGTGCATTACGAAAATCCCCTCAATGTTGTCGGCACGATTCCTCGCTTTGGCGACCGTGTGCTGCTTTGCAAGCGAAATATCGAGCCCCGCAAAGGCAAATGGACGCTTCCTGCGGGCTTCATGGAGCTGGGTGAATCCACGGCAGAAGGCGCCGCTCGTGAGACTTCAGAAGAAGCTGGCGCGCAGTTCAAAATGGGCACTTTGTTTACAGTCATGAGCGTGCCCCGTGTGGGTCAGGTCCACCTGTACTTCTTAGCTGAGCTAGAGAACGAGCAGTTCGATCCTGGTTTTGAAACCCAAGAGGCCCGAATGTTTTCTGAAACAGAAATTCCTTGGGACGACTTGGCCTTTAGAACCGTGCAAGAAACTTTGAAACATTATTTTGCTGACAAAAAATCTGGCCGCTTTGGGGTCCACACTCTGAATATTGATTGATGTCATCCAGTAGACGGGCCCATCCGTTGTATGCTTGAGTTGTATTTGAATAAATAAAGGAAGTTCCATGTACAAAATCATCGTTGCGGGTGTCTTAAGCCTTACTGCTTTGGCCTCTGTGGCTCAAACTGCTGCCCCTACAGCCCCTGTTGTTCCAGCAGCGCCTGCTGCAGCGCCCGCACCCCCCCCAGCCGCTGCGCCTGCTGCTGCCCCCGCAGCCAAACCTGCAGCGGATGCCCCCAAAGCCACCAAAAAGCCCGCTAAAAAGAAAAAGTCCAAGGCAAAAAAGAAGCCTGCCTGATTTTTCAGAATTCGACACAAAGCCCTGCAATGCGGGGCTTTTTTTTGCTCAATGTGACCCCAACTTGGGCGAAAATACAAACGTGGCCATTCCTCAGTCTTTCATCCAAGAACTCCTATCCCGCGTGGATGTGGTGGAGGTGGTTGGCCGCTTCGTTCAGCTGAAAAAAGGCGGCGCTAATTTCATGGGCCTTTGCCCCTTTCATGGCGAAAAATCTCCCAGCTTCACGGTCAGCCCCACCAAACAATTTTTTCACTGCTTCGGTTGCGGAAAAAATGGCAATGCCCTTGGTTTTCTCATGGACCATGCGGGTATGAGCTTCATTGAAGCGGTGAAAGATTTGGCACAACAAACTGGCATGACCGTTCCTGAAGACGACATTTCACCGCAAGACAGGGCCATCGCAGCCGCTCAAAAACAAAAACAAAGCAGTCTGAGCGATATGCTGGAAAAAGCGGCCAGCGCTTATCAGCAACATTTGAAAAATGCTCCGACGGCGGTGACTTATTTGAAAGGGCGCGGCCTTTCAGGGCAAATTGCAAAACGCTTTGGCTTGGGCTATGCACCCGAGGGATGGCGCAGCTTGGCCAGTGTTTTTCCTGACTACGACGATCCACTTTTGGCCGAGAGCGGCTTGGTCATCGTGAATGAGGAAGATGGCAAGCGATACGATCGATTCAGAGACCGTGTGATGTTTCCAATTCGAAACATCAAAGGTGAGTGCATCGGCTTTGGTGGCCGCGTCATGGGCGATGGCACACCCAAATATTTGAATTCACCAGAAACGCCCGTGTTTCACAAAGGCCGTGAGCTTTATGGCTTGTTTGAGGCCCGTGAAAGCATTCACAGTGCTGGCTATGTGTTGGTCACTGAGGGCTACATGGATGTGGTGGCTTTGGCCCAATGGGGCTTTCCCAATGCAGTGGCTACATTAGGGACTGCCTGCACGCCAGACCACGTTCAAAAACTTTTCAGATTCACAGATTCTGTGGTGTTCAGTTTTGATGGTGACGCCGCAGGTCGCAGAGCCGCACGCAAAGCCCTAGATGGCGCTCTGATTTATGCGACCGATGTGAGAAGCATTAAATTCTTGTTCTTGCCCGAAGAGCACGATCCCGACAGCTACATCCGGGAAAAAGGCTCTGAAGCTTTTTCCACCTGCGTCGCCACTGCCACGCCACTTTCAAAATTTTTTATCGAGGTCGCGTCAGAAGCCTGTGATTTGCAATCGGCAGAGGGTCGAGCCCATCTCTCAAGCAATGCCAGCCCACTTTGGCGCGCCCTTCCCGACGGTGCCTTGAAACGCCAGTTGCTTTCTGAATTAGCGCATTTGATCCAACTTGAAGCTTCGGAGTTGGCCGGTCTTTGGCTGCAACAAGCAGAAGCTGCAGCGGCCAGAAGCAGCCCACGCAACGCAATTTCTCAGAATGGCGCTTTCTTGTCATCAGGGCCTGGCAATGGGGCCTCAGGCATGCCATTCAATTCGGCGGGTGTGCCGTTTGGCCCTGAGGGAATGACTTCGCCCTTTGAGCCAGCAAGAAGCTCAGGCTTTCAGAAAAAAACACGGGCCAGACCCGATGGCAAAACCTGGCAACAAGATCCGCAAGGCAAATGGCGCTTGGTGGGCGGGTCCGATGGCTTGCAAATGGCTTCACTGGGCCCCAGAGTGCAACCGGCCAACCGTTCTGACCATGCGGTGAGGCTCATTCTCACCAACATGGCCTTGTGGGACGGTTTGTCTGCCGAAGACCATGCCTTGTTGTGCGATTTACCCGAACAGCATGGCGAAATCATGCGTTGGATTGAAAGCCAATTTCATGACCATGGCCCCTTGGCTTGGGGTGCCTTGCAATCGGAATTGAGCCAGCTGGCCTTTGCCAATTTGGCCGAGAAATTAATGCGCTCGCACAAGCCCAATTTGCCCGAAACCAGTCTCGAAGCAGAGCCTGGAGAGGCCCGCAAAGAGCTCAGGCTGCTGCTTAACCTGATGCTCATCGACCGCCTCAAAGGGCTAGAAACGCAAGCGCTGAAAGAGGCTGAAACGATCCAAAGCCCCGAAGCCTTTCAAAAGTGGCGCGACCTGCATCAACGCAGGCGAACCCTCATGAGCGCTGAAATAATTTAGGTTTTTCACCCTTGTTTGGGTATAATCCACTTTTCAGGCAAGAGCGACAGCAGCACCTCCGGACCCGGCCACCGCCTCAGCGCAACTCCCTCCAAGGGAACGGCCACATCACCGCAAGGACTGCATTCCAAATGTTCGCCCATCCATCTTGCCCAATTGCCCTTGCAAATGAAGCCACCTGCCCTCAGGTGTTTGTTTGCATTTCCTCTCGCGCCAGAAGTTTGTGGCGCAGCGTTTGTTTCCAAGTCAGTTTGAAGTATTGAGGTCCATCATGCCCGCTCAAAAACCGAAGAAGCCCGTTAAAGCACAAGCCAAGTCTGGCACAGTCAAAGCTGTCAAACCCGTTGCCAAACCTGCCGCCAAATCGGCCGGCAAATCCGTGGCAAAACCTGCCCTGAAAGCAACGGCCAAAACAAGTCCGGTCAAAGCCAAAGCCAAAGCGCCAGTGAAAGCACCCGTTAAAGCAACTGCTAAAAAGCCTGCCAAGCCTGCTGTCAAATCAGTGGCCAAAACAGTTGCTAAACCAGTCGCTAAGTCAGCTGCAAAACCTGCTGCCAAAGCTGCCGCACCGGCCAAGAAAGTTAGTTCAGTGCCCGTATCCAAAAAAACAATTGCCGCTAAAGCACCCACCAAAGCACCTTTGAAAACGCCTGCCAAGGCGCCGGTGAAGTCTGTCAAGCCAGAAGTCAACAAAGCCAGCTCAAAAGTGGCAGCCAAGCCCGTAGCCAAGGCGCCCGTTAAACAAGCCGCTAAACCTGCCGCAAAACCTGCCACTAAGCCTGCAGATAAGCCGGTTGTTAAAACTGTCGCTAAGCCTGCAGCCAAGCCAGTCGCCAAAGTTGCCGACAATAAGCCTGCGACACCAGCGGTCAAGTCCAGCAAAACAACGGCGCCAGCCGCAGATGCAGCAGGCGCCAAACGCGGCCGCAAGCCCAAAGCCGATGCCTTGCCCATTCATGACGACATGAGTGACATCGAAGACGACTTGGTGGGTGAACCTGTTCCGGAGTCGACCGAAAAAGTCAAACCGCTTCGCATGAAGATCAGCAAGGCCAAAGAACGCGCCTTGATGAAAGAGTTTGGCTTAGACGAAACAGTCTTGTCTGAAGAAGACATGGCCAAACGCCGCCAGCGCCTCAAGGCTTTGATCAAGTTGGGCAAAACACGTGGCTATCTCACACACGGTGAAATTTCCGACCACTTGCCAGACAAGCTGGTCGACGCAGAAACACTCGAAGTGGTCATTGCCACACTGAACGATTTGGGCGTTGCGGTTTACGAGCAAACACCCGATGCCGAGTCTTTGATCATCACGGACAACGCACCGACAGGTTCAACCGAAGAAGAAGCTGAAGAGGCTGCAGAGGCTGCACTTTCCACTGTAGACAGCGAGTTCGGCAGAACCACCGACCCTGTTCGCATGTACATGCGCGAAATGGGCACCGTTGAGTTGCTCACCCGCGAAGGTGAAATTGAAATTGCCAAGCGCATTGAAGGCGGCTTGATGGACATGATGACAGCGATCAGCGCATCGCCTGCCACCATCTCTGAGATTCTTCGTTTGGCCAATGAAATTCGCGAGGGCAAAATTGTCATCTCTACGGTGGTGGATGGCTTCTCCAACATCAATGAAGCCGATGACTATGTGGCCGAAGAAGACTTCGACGAATTCGATGAATCAGATGACGACGATGGCAAAGGTGGCTCCAAAGCCCTCACCAAAAAGTTGGAAGAGTTGAAGAACCAAGCCTTGGAACGATTTGACCGCATCACCGAGCTGTTTGAAAAAGTTCACAAGATTTATGAAAAAGAAGGCTGGGGCACCCCCGCCTATCAAAAGGCGCAAATCGCATTGTCTGAAGAATTGATGACCATTCGATTCACGGCCAAAACCATTGAAAAGCTGTGCGACATGGTGCGCGGTCATGTGGACGATGTGCGCAAGAAAGAACGCGAAATGCGCCGCATCATTGTGGACAAATGTGGCTACCCACAAGATTTGTTCATTGCCGACTTCAGTGGCCGCGACAAAGCCAACCAGAGAATCAAGTCGCACTTGCTCGATTTGAAATGGGTCGAGAAACAAGCGGCGGCTGGCAAGCCTTGGAGCACGGTCATGGCCCGTAACATCCCGCCTGTCCAAGACTTGCAGCAAAAGCTGACTGACTTGCAATCGCGCGTGGTGGTGCCTTTGGATGAGCTCAAAGACATCAACAAGCGCATGAATGCGGGCGAGCGCTCTTCGCGCCATGCGAAAAAAGAGATGATCGAAGCCAACTTGCGTTTGGTCATTTCAATCGCCAAAAAATACACCAACCGTGGTTTGCAGTTCCTGGATTTGATTCAAGAAGGCAACATCGGTTTGATGAAGGCTGTGGACAAGTTCGAGTACCGCCGTGGTTATAAGTTCTCCACTTACGCCACATGGTGGATTCGCCAGGCCATTACGCGCTCGATTGCCGATCAGGCTCGCACCATCCGAATCCCCGTTCACATGATCGAGACGATCAACAAGATGAACCGCATTTCTCGTCAGCACTTGCAGGAGTTTGGCTTTGAGCCCGACGCCAGCATCTTGGCCGAGAAGATGGAAATTCCGGAAGACAAGATTCGCAAGATCATGAAGATTGCCAAAGAGCCTATCTCCATGGAAACGCCTATTGGTGACGACGACGACAGCCATTTGGGTGACTTCATCGAAGACAGCGCCAACACAGCGCCTATCGATGCTGCCATGCAAGCAGGCTTGCGCGACGTGGTCAAAGACATCCTCGATAGCCTCACGCCCCGCGAAGCCAAAGTGTTGCGCATGCGTTTTGGCATTGAGATGTCAACCGACCACACGCTGGAAGAAGTGGGCAAACAATTTGACGTGACGCGCGAGCGCATTCGTCAAATCGAAGCCAAAGCACTTCGCAAACTCAAGCATCCTAGCCGCAGCGACAAATTGCGCAGCTTCATCGACACCATGTAATCTGGTGCTCGCCATTCGCTGCCAACAGGCAACGCAAAAAAGGCCTTTCAGCTCATCACTGGAAGGCCTTTTTGTTACAGCAAGGGTTTTTATTCGCTGGCCATCACGATGACAGCGCTCATGGCCAAGACACCGCCCGGCAAAGTCCAGTTGTTGGGCTTCTCTTGTGGCTGATCTGCGGTCACTGGCGACAGATTCGCCGACAACTTAGGCCTGCGAGCATCCACCACTCGCGCAATCCCCACCTCACCTTTGACTTGCTTGGTGAACTCCACAAGAGGTCCTTGCACGGTTCGAACTGACACTGCGTTGCCAAAGTCTTCCAGCATGTGAACCAAGACATCCGTCGCTTGGTGCGTCCATTCTTGACGCCACTTCTTTTGAGCAGCATGTGTCAACCAGCGCCCAGTATGGCGGTTGAGTCTTGGAGGACAGCCAATCAAAATCCAATTTGCTTTGCCATTTTGAGATCCTTTGGCTGGCATCATTGGAACAATCTGTTGGAGTGCATATTGCTTGTCGTCGATGTAAACAATGAATGTTTCCATTTTTTTCTCCTGTTTAAAAAGTTGTCAAATTGATTGGGTTTCAGTACTGGGGTTGTCCTGTCTTTGGGTGGCCCAATAGCCCAATCCCAAGACACCCGCAATGGCAAGAACATAAGTTGCACCACGGGCCAAGTGATTGATGGTTTCACCACCATCGAAAATAGGATCTAAGAGTTTTTCATTGATGATCATTTGCGCAGCGGTGAACGCCAAAACGGCGGCACCCAAATGAATGATCACTGGCCATTTTTCGACCAAACGCAAAACCAATTTACTGCCCAAGACCACAATGGGAATGCTGATGAGCAAACCAATGACGACCAGATCAAAAGAGCCATTGGCCGCGCCTGCAACGCCCAGTACGTTGTCAACACCCATGAGCGCGTCGGCCACAATGATGGTTTTCATGGCACCCCAGAAGGTGGTGGCACCAACACCTTGGTGCTCGTCTTCAGAAGTATCCGAGATGAGCTTGTAGGCAATCCACAATAGACCCAGTCCACCCACCAACATCAGACCCGGAATCTTAAGAAGCCAGACCACGCCAACGGTCATGGCAGAGCGAACCACGATGGCGCCCACAGTGCCCCAAACGATGGCTTTGTTTTGATGTTCTAGAGGGAGATTTCGCGCAGCAAGCGCAATGACAATGGCGTTGTCGCCAGCTAAAACCAAATCGATGAGTATGATGGCCAGCAACGCTGACCACCAAGGCATTGAGAACAATTCCATGAAAGACCTTCAATAACGATCCGAACAAGTTGCAATGCCAAAGGGCACGTGCAACACGAGAGATCGAAGGTCTTGCTTTGCTTGTAATGAATCAGTTATATGCCCAACAAACCGGAAGTAAAAACTTCGTCATGACGATTTGTTGATTTCAACGTGCGCCTAAAGGCTAAACTGAGCACGAAGAAATTGAGCTACTCCCCAACGATGGCCAGATTAGAAATGAAGTCTTGCAAATTGCAAAGCCCGCGTTGATTTAAACCCAAAATTTGTAGGGGATTTGAAGGCCTCTGCTGTTTAATGCCTTTTGGCAACCAAAGTGAGAATGTCATAACTGGCCACCAATTCTTTGTCTTGGTTGGTGACTTCAACATCCCATGCCACAACGCCCTGCCCTTGGCCATTGGCGTCTTTCTTGTTGCGGTCAATTTTGCGTTTGCAAGTGAGACGCACTTGTATGCTTTCGCCCAAGCCCACAGGCTTGACAAAGCGCAATGTGTCTAAACCGTAGTTGGCCAAGACGGGTCCGGGTTCTGCCACCACGAACAAACCTGCGGCATCGGACAAAACCAAATAGCCATGCGCGATGCGTTTGCCAAAGGCAGAAGCCTTGGCAGCCTCATCGTCAAAGTGCATGTAGAACATGTCACCCGTTAGTTCGCCAAAAGCTTTCACATCGGCTTCACCAATCAGCTTAGAAGCAGTCAACAAAGACTCGCCTATTTGCACTTCTTCGAAATAACGTTTGAAAGGATGAGTGCCTGTTTCAATGACTTTGGCGCCGCGTGCATATTCGCGCGTGATGGCGGTCAGCATCGTGGGCGAGCCTTGTACCGCCGCACGTTGCATCATGTGCGTGACCGCACGAATGCCGCCCAACTCTTCACCACCACCGGCACGCCCGGGGCCACCGTGTTTGAGAGAGGGCAAAGGCGATCCATGACCCGTTGATTCGCCAGCAGACTCACGGTCAAGCACATGCAAACGACCATGATGGGCAGCCAATCGTGGGACCACTTGCGCTGCCACAGCGGGTGACTTGGTGATCAAAGAACCCACCAAACTTCCCTGACCGCGCTTGGCCAAGGCCATGGCTTCTTCCATGCTGTCGTAGGGCATGAGCGTGCTGACAGGGCCAAAGGCTTCAATGTCGTGAACGCTGTCGTTGCTCATTGGTTTTTGGCACAGCAACAAAGTGGGTTGAAAGAATGAACCATGGGCCACGCCTTCGCCTACCAAATTGAAGTTGGCATCGCCACCGCACACCAACTCCGTACTTTGGCGCAGCAAAGCCACGCGTTCGGCAACATCTGATTGTTGTGACTTGGAGGCCAAGGCACCCATCTTCACACCTTCTACTGAAGGGTCACCCACCACCACTTTGGACAGGCGTGCTTTGATTTTTTCTGCGACAGCATCAAGGTGTTTGCGCGGCACGATGGCGCGGCGAATGGCGGTGCACTTCTGACCCGCCTTGACGGTCATTTCGCGCACCACTTCTTTGACGAACAAATCAAATTCTTCGTCATCGGGTGTCACGTCATCGGCCAAGATGGCGCAATTCAATGAGTCGGCTTCGGCATTGAAAGGAATGCTGTTGCGCACCACATTGGCGTTCACGCGCAATTTGGCAGCGGTATCGGCCGAGCCCGTGAAAGTCACCACGTCGGCCACATCCAATCGGTCGAGCAAATCACCGGTGCTGCCAATGACCAATTGCAATGCGCCTTGGGGCAAAATACCCGATTGGTCAATCATTCGAACCAAGGCTTCTGTGAGGTAGCTGGTGGCTGTAGCGGGTTTGCCGATGCATGGCATGCCGGCCAAGAAGGTGGGCGCAAATTTTTCCAACAAACCCCAGACGGGGAAGTTGAAGGCATTGATGTGAACTGCCACACCACCACGAGGCACCAAGATGTGCGTGCCAGCGAATGTGTTTTTCTTACCCAAAGAAGCAACGGGGCCTTCGTGAATCAAATTGCCGCTGGGCAATTCGCTGGCGGCCATGCCCGCGTAGGCAAACAAAGTGCCTGTGCCACCCTCGATGTCCACCCACGAGTCAATGCGCGTGGCACCGGTGTGGGCTGAGATGGCATAGAGCTCTTCTTTGCGCTCACCCAAATACTTGGCCAATGCGCGCAATGCGGCAGCGCGTTGCTGGAAGTCCATGGCCAACATGCCTTGCAGGCCTGTTGTGCGGCCGTATTGAAGGGCTTCAGCGAAATCAAGGCTCTCAGCGTGCGCAAAGGCGATTTCTTGGCCATTGATGGCGCTGTGGAGGGCTTGGGCGCGTTGTTGGCCGATCCAACGGCCGGCGATCAAACTTTGGAGAACGGTGGTCATGTGTGAAAGTCCCATGCTGGCTTGATTGTTCAAAAAATGTGCAGTAGGAACCGAATGATGCAATTAACCGACCGCGTAGACTGGAAATATTATGCATGTTTTCAAAATTCAAAATGCAAGCGCGAATTAAGGGTAAACCCTTGACTCTGTGCCAATCTCTCACATTCAAATGATTGCCTTGATTCAGCAATCAAAATCACTCAATGACACAATGCCAAACATGAAATCATGGTTTTACATTTTGAGCATTTCATTCAGCCTTTCGAATGCTTTGGCACAAACTGCTGAAGGCAAACCATCCGGCTATGAACTCATGACCAGCAAGCAATACGGCAATTGCATTGCTTGTCACGACATGCCAGGTGTTCAGGGCTTGGTCAGTAATTTCGCACCCTCCCTCAAAGGCGTGGGTCAGAAATTTTCTGCTCAAGAATTGACGCAATGGGTTGTGGATGCCCGCAGGTTTAATCCAGACACTTTGATGCCGCCTTTTGGTAGCACGCATGGCTTGAACCTTGTCCGTCCGAATCGCGTCCTGCTGACGAATGAACAAATTGCGCTGGTGGTCTCAAGCTTGCAATCATTTCGATAAAGAATCCAGCATGCGCCCTCCATCCTCCAATGAGCACAGCCCCATGCGTCGAAGCAGTTTGGCATGGGCCATGGGAACTTGCTTGCTTGCGTCTCACATCTCGGTTCTTTCCAAACCCCTGAACGAGTTGTCTTCAGAAGGCATCGAACTCGTATTTCCAAGGTTGGCAGACACTGGCAATTCGGTTCCGTTTGAAGCTCAAATCACAGCCCCATCGGGTCTTCATCTCAAGGCACTCAAAGTGATCTTGCCAGAGAATCCCAACCCTCTGGCGCTTCAACTCAAGATCATGGGAGAACCTGTTCAATACACATTGAAAACGCGTCTCAGACTTGCAGCCAGCCAATCGGTGTGGCTTGTTGCTGTATTCAATGACGGCAGTGAACGGGCCCATCACGCGCCCACAGTGATTACTTCCACCGCCTGTTTAGATGATTCTTAATTTCAAATGAGCTCACCCATTCTCACTCGACTTGCTTTGACAGGCCAAGTCAAAGCTGGCGGCAACATAGAAGCTCGCTGGTCTGCGGCCCATCCGATGGATTCTGGTTTTCGCGTGGATGATTCTGGGCGCCGAATTCCAAAAAATATCATCCACACGGTGCGAGCCTATTTGAATGACCGTTTGATCATGGAAGCTGATTTGGGAACTGCCATGACCT
>CANFJC010000045.1 GCA_947447245.1 Comamonadaceae bacterium | reverse complement strand
TGGCCATCGCGGCAGCGGTCATTGCGGAAGCCAGTTTGTCATTTTTAGGATTGGGTCAACAACCCCCGGCCCCCAGTTGGGGCAGCATGTTGAACACAGCCAAAAATTTCATTGAACAAGCCCCATGGATGGCCATTTGGCCTGGGCTCTCCATTTTCTTATTGGTCTTGTCTTTCAATCTATTTGGCGATGGTTTAAGAGACGCTTTAGACCCAAGGCAGCGTTGAATTCCAAATTTTGCGGCTTACTTCAAGAGATGGCTGTCCAGAAATTGCATCACGGCCGCCAGACCTTTTTCAGGCTGCTCTTCCTGCAACAGGTGTCCTAGCTTTGGAACAATCACTGTGGTGGAATTTGACAAAACATTGGCGTAGCTTTGCGCATTGGTGCTAGGAATCATTTGATCCTGCTCACCCCAAATGAGCAAGGTAGGAGCTTTGATGGCTTTCAAACGCGGCACAGGATCTGAGTAAATGGTTTGATTCGATCTGTTCAAAATAGCGCCACGCACACCGGGCGCTCTGAGCATGTCGAAATAGCGATTGACCAATGCATCGTTCAATGCGCCAGCATCTGAGAATGCCGGCTCTATGGATTTGCGCACCAGGTACTTCGGAAAAACATATTTGATAAGGCCCATGACGGCAGGCACTTCATAGGGCTTGGTTCCGATGTCTTTGGCTTGGGGAAAACCATCAGGCGCCATGAGCACCAAGGCTTGCACCCGTTCAGGCTGAGAAGCCGCCAAAGACCAGGCCATTTTCCCACCCATTGAATGGCCCATGACGGAGAACTTTTCAAGGCCCAGCTTGTCGGCAAAGTGCGTCAGGGTGGCAAGGTCTTTTTCTTCTGAATAATCATTTGCTGGGCTAGCACCTGTGAGGCCAAATCCGGGTAAATCAAGCCTGATCACTCGGTACTTCTGCTCTAACTTCACAGACCAATCGTCCCAAGCTTGCAAACTTGAACCAAAGCCGTGCAACAGCAACAAAGCAGGCGCACCTTCAGGCCCAGTCGCTTTGTAATGCACCTGCAAACCATCGACTTCTGTGATTTGCGGCTTAGAAGCCACGTAGCGTTTTTCCAATTCGGCGCGCTCAAGGTCGGGGGTCCACAGGCCATACAAAGCAAGGGCCACAATGGCAGCGCCAAAGCCAAGTGTATTTAGCATGTGACAAGCTTCACAATCGACAGCAAGCTGAAATTCACGCTCATCAAGTACTTTCTAAAGATGTGACCTGATTGTACGAAGCATCATAATTTAACTGCATTTGATGTGATATTGTTGGTATTCTTTAAATTGCTCCTACTCGCTTTTCTGAGGACTGCATGACAGCATCTACACACGCCACTGATTTGAACAAGGCCGTCACCCAAGACGCCATGGCCAGTTTTTCAAAAGCCACTGACCCCCGGCTTGCACACGTCATGAGTCTGCTGGTCAAACATTTGCACGCTTTTGTGGAGGAATCTCAACTCAGCAAAGCAGAGTGGTTGAAGGGATTGGAATTTCTCACGGCGGCGGCCAAAATAACCGACGACGAGCGCAATGAATTCAGTCTGTTTTCAGACATCATGGGCATCTCTTCCATGGTCGATGTGGTTTCGCAGCCACCAGGCGGCACATCCAGCAGTGTGTTGGGTCCGTTTCACAACCATGACTCACTCATTCAGCCCAACGGCTGCGACCTCACGCAGGGTCAGCCAGGTGAGCGTGTTTGGTTGCATGGTCGCGTTTTGGACATTCATCAAAATGCCATTCCCAATGCACAAATTGATTTTTGGCAAAATGCTGACAACGGCCTGTACCCCGCTCAAGATGCGGCGCAAGACCCCCAAAATTTGCGCTGCAAAATCAACTGCGACGATAAGGGTGCTTTCAGCTTGTTGACCATTCGCCCACATCCCTACACTGTGCCCACTGACGGGCCTGTTGGCGCCTTGTTAGCCGCCAGCAATCGGGGCATATGGCGGCCTGCACACTTTCACATCATTGTCAGCGCCCCCGGTTATGTGGGTTTGGTCACCGAACTTTTTCCTGCAGGCTCTGACTACCTTGATAATGACACTGTCTTTGGCGTGCGTCCTGGTTTGATTGTGGATGTAAAAAATTGCCAAGACACACAAGTAGCGCACCGGTACAGTTTGATAGCCCCATTCAAAGAAGTGGCATTTGATTTTTCATTGGTCAAGCAAACTACCGCTTGATCTGGCTTGAATCTAAAGGAGACAAAACCATGGTTCATTATTTCAAGGCCCTTTTGGGCTTGGCCGTCATTGGCAGCTTGCATCTTTCTGCATGGGCGCAAAGCGATTGGCCCAAAGCCAAGCCTGTGATCCTTGTGGTTGCTTTTGCGCCAGGTGCTTCTACCGACATTGTGGCAAGGTCACTGACTCAGAAGTTGAATGAGCTCACGGGTGGTAATTTCATTGTAGAAAACAAAGGCGGTGCGGGTGGCAACATTGCGACCAGCCAAGTCAAACGCGCGGCGCCCGATGGCTACACCATCTTGGTTCACAGCGTGGCCTTTGCGGTCAATCCGTCGCTTTATGCAGACGCTGGTTATGACGCCCTGAAAGACTTTGCGCCTGTTGCGCTGGGTCCTAAAACACCCAACATCTTTACGGTCAACCCCAGTGTGGCTGCCAAAACTTTGCCAGAGTTGGTTGAAGCCGCCAAGAAAGCACCTTTCAACTATGCCTCTTCGGGCATTGGCACCACCACGCATCTTTCTATGGAGCGTTTGAAAACGGCTGCCAAAATTGACATCGTGCATGTGCCCTATCAGCCAGCCGCTGCCATCAATGCCGTTGTAGCGGGTCATACCCAAATTGCTTCAACCTCGATGCCGCCTGCAGTGCCCATGATCAAGAGCGGCAAACTCAAAGCCTTGGCCGTGACGAGTGCCACGCGCTCACCGCTGTTGCCCGACGTGCCGTCCATTACGGAATATGGTTACAAAGAATTTGACGACTACACCTGGTTTGGTTTCATGGCGCCTGCGGGCACGCCGCCCGATGTGGTCAACAAACTCAATGCGGCCCTTAACCGTGCCATGGCTTCTGCCGATGTTGTAGAGCGTTTTGCGCAATTGGGCATGGCCAGCACTCCGAACACCACCACCGAGTTCAATAACTTCTTAAAAGCAGAAGTACCCAAATGGGCTGCGGTGGTTAAAAGCTCGGGCGCCAAAGCCGATTAAATCGAACGCGTTATTTTTCACCAAAGTGAAGCGGTAAGCCCACATAGTTTTCAGCCATGGTGCGCGACCCGGCTTCGCTGTGAATGAGATAGTTCAATTCAGCTTCTTGAAGTTTCTGCCCCATTTCGCCTTGGTCAGGGAAATGGTGCATCAAGCTGGTGAACCACCAAGAGAAGCGCTCTGCGCGCCAAATACGCGCTAAACAACGCGTGGAATAGTGGTCAATGCCTGCATGCGATTTTTCAACGCAGGCTTCAATGAGTGCGTCTGACAAATACTTCACATCGGTGGCTGCCAAGTTCAAACCTTTGGCGCCTGTGGGCGGCACAATGTGCGCCGCATCGCCTGCCAAAAACAAAGTGCCGAAACGCATGGGCTCGGTTACAAAACTGCGCAACGGCGCAATGCTTTTCTCAATGCTAGGGCCTGTGACCAAGTGCTCGCGAGCTTCTGGATCGAGTCGAAGTCGGAGCTCTTGCCAGAATGCATCATCGGACCATGCCTCTACTTTGTCGGTTAAAGGCACTTGAAGGTAATAACGGCTGCGTGTTGTGCTGCGCTGTGAGCACAAGGCAAAGCCTCGGGTGCTGTTGACGTAGATGAGTTCTTCATGCACCGGCGGCGTATCTGACAGCACGCCCAACCAACCAAAGGGGTACACCTTTTCAAACTCTTGAATGGACTTGCTGGGCACACTGGCGCGGCAAACACCATGAAAGCCATCGCAGCCTGCAATGAAATCACAAGTGATGGTGTGTCGTTGCCCATCTTTTTCATACGAGACGCTGGGATGATCTGAATCGAAATCGTGGATGGCCACATCATTGGTTTCGTAAATGGTGGTCAGCCCCGCCGCTTGGCGTGCGTCCATCAAATCTCGGGTGACCTCGGTCTGGCCATAAACCATGACCTTTTGGCCGCCAGTCAAACTTTCCAAATCAATGCGATGACGCTCGCTTTTGAACAGCAGGTCAAACCCCGTATGGACCAAGCCCTCTTTCTTCAATCGCTGGTCTACGCCAGCCTGAGCCAACACATCCAAAGTGACTTGCTCTAAAACGCCCGCCCTGATTCGACTCAACACATACTCAGGACTTTGACGCTCCAAAATGATGGCATCGACGCCAGCCTTGAAAAGCAGCTGTCCTAGCAACAAACCCGATGGGCCTGCACCCACAATCACGACCTGTGTTCGCATCACTGATTCCAATATTTATTTGCCAGCAATGGCGATCAGCTCTACTTCAAATTGAAGTGTGGCATTGGGTGGAATGACACCACCGGCGCCCCGGGCACCATAGGCAATGGCTGGCGGACAGGTCAATTTGGCCTTGGCACCGATTTTCATCAATTGAACACCTTCGGTCCAGCAGGGAATGACGCCATTCAAGGGAAATTCAATAGCCTGATTGCGCTTGTAGGAGCTGTCAAATTCTTTGCCATCGGGAAAGGTGCCACGGTAATGCACTTTGACCTTGTCAGTGGCCATAGGGCTGGCACCCTGGCCGTCTTGCAGAGACCGAAACACCAAACCTGAGGCTGTCACTTTTGCGCCTGGCTCTTTAGCCGCCGTTTGAGCAAAATCGTTTTGCGCCCAAGCAGAGGGCATAGAGCAAATGCACAGCGTGCAAGCCATTAAAAAACCTTGCGTTAATTTCATCATGTATTTTCTCATGTTGTCTTCCGATCTTGTTTAAATCACTTCATCTCAAAAACCAAACAAGTTGTTGTGGCGTGGGCATACAAAGTACCATCCGGCCCCACCAACTTGGCTTCCGCTGTGGCCAATTGCCGACCACAGTGCAGCACATTGGCAATGGCCCGCACGCGCTCAACCTTGGGCGATAAAGCGCGCACCATGTTCACGCTCAACTCAGCTGTGGTGTAAGCACGACCCACAGGCATTTTGGTGTGAACGGCGCAGCCCAATGCAGAGTCTAGCAAGGTCGCAATCCATCCTCCATGAATGGTGCCCAAGGGGTTGAAAAATGCGGGCTTGGGCGAGCCTTGGAAAATGGTTTTGCCTTCTTCCAAATGAATCAAGCAAAAGTTCATTGTCTTGCCAATCGGTGCGGACGGCAATTCGCCTCGCAAAATAGCTTGCATTGTTTCAAGGCCAGTTTTGCCTGCAATTTGCTCGCGCGTGGCAACACCTTCGCCAGGGCCTGCCGCTAAAGTAGCCATCACTTGAGCTTCTTCGGCCATCCAAGTTTCTAATACGCTTGTCATTGATAAAAGCCCTGCTTTCTTATGAATTGATTTGAACAATTGTGAATCGCCGCAACTGTATCAGCCGCCAAGCACTCGATAAAAATATGCCAGAGAACAAGCCGTAAACACCGCTGATGACCAGCACAAACAATAGCTCATTCACAATAGGCATGCGCATGCCTGACATCAAACCGACCATGAACTTGAAAGCAAATATGCCCATGTAAAGCGCTAAAGGCACATAACTTCCAGGCATTTGGAACTTGGCTGCTTCGGCATTGTATTGAAAGGAATCTGGCAATGGCCTTTTTGCAAGCCACGCAACCATCAACACACACACGCTCAACCAAGCCAACAAAGAAGGCAGTAGCAATTCAGTGTCGCCGTACTGACCCAGCAAGGAAGTCACGGCCAAAATCGTCATGGCCATGGGCACAATGACAGGCACACGCCACCTCACCAAACGATCCTTGCGTGCAGACAGCCCCAGCCACAATAGCGCCGCCAAAATAAGGAAGACAAATGGGGGAATGTGTTGAATAAAAATCATTGTGCATTGTAGAACCTACTGGATTCAAAGTTGAATTCAGTCCCAGCGTTTGAAGCACTTACCCCACGGCTGCTTTATTCAGGTTCTAAGGTTGCAACTTTCTCTGCACCCAAGGAAATACGACCTTCTGTGTAATTTCAGGCGCAGACCATTTGGGCGATCTACCCATGTGCCCTCCTGCAGGATTCATCCAGACGTCTTTTGGATCGCCACGGCTCATGAGCAGGAAAAGGTCATCGATGGGTTGCTGCGTATCTTTCAAACCATTGATAACCAGCATTGGGGCTGAAGGTTTGTCTAAATAGCCTTGGGTCAACAGCGACATGCGAGGACCGTAGGCTAAGAATTCCTCTCGCGTGTTGACGCCGTAGACCGCAGAACGCGCAGGCAGCAAATCAAACAAGTACTCCTCTGTGCTGAGGCCTTTGCTTTGCCATTCGGGTGAAAAATAACCATGAATGCCCACTCCGTGCACCACCGTTCCCCGTATCCGATCCTTTTCGGTATAGCCCATGATGGCCGCCCAATAGCCCGCCCAACTTTGGCCGCGAACCACAATTCGTTTGGCATCTACATCATTTCGGGTTTGTAAATAATCCAGTGCGGCACTGAAAACTCTTTCAGAGCCCACGTCAATCTTCAAAGGCGATTGGCCTGTACCTGGCTGGTCTATTGCAAAGATACCAATGCCATTTTTAAGAAACAAATCATTTGTGACCACCATGTCTTCTTTGCGAGTATCCAAACCACTGATGGCAAAAATCAAAGGCGCTGGTCGCACATCTTTCGGAAGACGCAAATAGGCCACGGCTTGCTTGCCCTCAAACGGGAATCGAACGACTTCAACAGGTGGTGAAATTAATTTGCCGTATTGCGCAAATGCTGCCAGTGCTTTTTCATAGGCTAATTTCTTTTGCGCAGAATTCTCTGTTGGCCACCTGGCTGCGTTGTAGACCTCCCATGCGTGTTTGTAGGACTGTGCGGCCTGATCAGCATTTGTTTTCAGTGCCTGCTCAGCTTGCACCATGTACCTGTCTCCGATCGAGATGAATGCTTTGGCCCATTCATCAGGTTCGAGTGAGTTGATTTGGGTTAAAGCTTCCCGCATGTCTGCAGGCTTCACATGATCAACGGGTGGCAAAGCACCATCGGCTCTTCTTTGCGCTTCGGCTTTGAGTTGGGGCAATGTTCGAGGGCCCCAACTTTGGGCGGAAACACTGAAGGAGAACGTGGCATAAAGCATTGCCAACACCAAGGCGGTGAGTTTCGATTTCATGGCCTGCTCACCCATTAGGCTGGCTTAGGTGGTCGATGCAGCGCGCAAATCTTATTGCCCGCTGGATCGCGAAGATAGGCCAGGTTCAAAGCACCAAATGGGCCTTCTCGTGTGCCTGGTGGGTCTTCGCATGTCGTGCCACCATTGGCAATACCTGCAGCATGAAAAGCATGAACTTGTTCTGCTGTCTCAGCTAGAAATCCAATCGTTCCACCATTGGCATGCGTTGCAGGCTGCCCATCAATTGGCTTGGTGATTGAAAATGAGCCCTTTGGGGTGCGATAGAAATAACGAGTGCCGTTATTGAATACACCAACGGGAATTCCGAGGGTGCTCAAAACAGCGTCATAAAACTTTCTAGATGCTTCAAGATCATTGGTACCGACCATTACGTGACTGAACATTATTTTCCTTACTGAGGTGGTTGAAATTCATTGCGCCTAGAAATGACTATATCTGAATCTTTGAGAAATGGCTGAATCTAGCAATGTGCAAAAAACCAAACACCACTGAATTTCAGTCGGTTTTGATGCGCTTTTGCCCACCAAGGGCTATCACATGGCAAAGTGCAGCGACCCCTAAAGCTGCGAATAAAAATGTTTCGCTCAACCAGCCTGCATCTAGGCTGCGGGCCATGGCGGCCACGCCCAGGGTTTGGCCAAAAAACAAGGTGCAGGCAAACAAAGTGACGGCCATGCTGCGCGCCTGCGGCGCCATTTGCGTGGCATGAGTTTGCAATGTGTTGTGCATCATGTAAAAACCCAGCCCAGCCAAAGCGCACGCGCCAATTGCCAGTGCCTGCATATCGGCCAGCGCCAAAGTCATTAAGCTCAGAACAATCAAGCCACCCCCACACCAAGCCAAGCCTTTCTCACCCAAGAGCGCCAGACTCTGGCGTGCAAAATGGCTGTAGATCAAACCCGAGGCGCCGTAGAGCACCATCACGCCACCGGCCTGTGCCACCGACAAACCAAAATGATCGACCAAGTGGCTGGGTAAAAAAGCCACGGTCCCCATGACCAACGCGCCTTCTGCCAAAGTAGCCCCCAGCACCCACCGCACTCGCGGCACAGTCAACAGCCGAGCCATGTGTTGCCAGTACAGCAACAGAGGCAATGGATTTGCTGGCGGAACAAAGCGCGGCTGAGTTTTCAATTGCAGCCACAACCGCCACACCGCCACTGCAAACACGCCACTCGCACACACAAAGGCATAACGCCAGCTCCAGTGCTCCGTGGCATAGCCGCCAAACCACTGACCCATCATCATCCCAGTGATGGTGGCACCCATCAGTCGAGCCAAAGCTTCTTGCCTTTGTTCATAGGGAACCTGATCACCCACCCACGCCACCGAAAGTGGAATGATGCCCGCAGCAGCTGCGCCCATACCGGCACGGGCCAATACCAACAAATCCAAATTGGGCGCCAATGCAGTAAGCAGGCACAGCAACGCACAGGCCAGGCTGGACGCGCCAATGACGCGCAGCTTGCCAATGCGTTCACCCAAGGGACCATAGAAAATTTGCAACACCCCATAAGCCACTGCGGCAGATGCAATCACGGCCGATGCCTCGCCTGTGGTTACAGCAAACTCTTGCCCTAAACCCACCAGCATCGAGTCGCACATGCGCATAGCAGCCATGCTAGCGAATGCAGACAAAGAGACCAAACTAACTGGCGAGGTGTTGTTCATAGCGTCATGTGCTGCTGGCACCCAAAATTGACGACTGAGGCTGCGTGGTTGAATTGAAGGCGCTGAAGGCGCAATTTGGCGAAGGCATGTTGCAGGGTAGAAGGAATATTCATGGCCATATTGTCCCACTGAACTCTTGATATCGAGATGGCAATGGCTTCAACGTTAAGTGCCTCCTAAATCATAGAGTGGACGCCATGCCCTTAGCCAATTCCCAGAAACGGTGAGTGCGTATGCATCACGCAAATCAAATAGCCAAAGAGCCAGCTCAAAGCACTCACCGTGAGGTGAAAATTTTCGAAAAATTAATGGGCTTCACCATTGCCAAGCTGAAATGCGCCGGGGTATTGGCGAGCAAAACGAAATTAACTCTCTGCAATCAGCCGATCCAAGTCTATGTGATTTTTGTAATCCATAATCTATCAGTCAAAACTTGAAACCAATAAGTTAATCAAAATGGAAATCATTACTTCGCCAGAAGCCTGGATTGCATTTGCAACACTCACAGCATTAGAGTTAGTGCTTGGCATCGATAACATCATTTTTATTTCTATCTTGGTAGACAAACTTCCTGTAGAAAAACGGGAGCTTGCAAGAAAAATCGGCTTGTTCATGGCTATGTTCATGCGCATTGGATTGCTTTTGGTTTTATCGTGGATTGTGGGCTTGGTAGAACCCATGCTGACGGTGCAAGGTCACGCGATATCAGGCAGAGATGCCATATTGATTTTGGGCGGCCTATTTCTGATTTGGAAAAGCACCACTGAAATTCACGATTCGATTGAAGGTGCGGAGCACGCACAGGCATCTAATAAGAAAGTGAGCTTTGCATCTGTTATTTTGCAAATCATGGTGATTGATTTGGTTTTCTCGCTTGACTCCATCATCACCGCTGTTGGCATGGTTGATGAAGTAGCAATCATGATTGCAGCTGTGATCGTTTCGGTCGCTTTAATGATGGTATTTGCTCGCGCCATTGGTGAGTTTGTATCTAATCACCCTTCCATCAAAATGCTGGCACTCAGCTTCCTTGTTTTAGTTGGCGTTGTGCTCATTGCAGAAGGCTTTGAACATCACATTCCAAAAGGATATATTTATTTCGCCATGGCATTTTCTGTATGTGTTGAAATGCTCAATATCAAATTCAGAAAGCTGCGTTCTGCCAATCAAACACAATGACTCTGCAAGGCATCAAGCGCAAGATCACCTACGTTGCCTCTTACGAGGTCCTTGCATTCATGTGCGGCACACTTGGCTTTTTAAGCTTCAGTGACAGCAGCCTCGAGCGTGCCGGTGCTTTAGCAGTTTTTGCCTCCATCTTCGCGGTGAGCTGGAACTTTGTTTACAACGCCGTGTTTGAGCGCTGGGAGGCTGGTCGCATTGCGCGTGGTCGCGACTTCGGTCGTCGCGTGCTTCATGCGGTGGGCTTTGAGCTCGGCTTTTTGGTGGTGCTCATGCCAGTGGCTGCATGGTGGCTTGACATCAGCTATCTGCGCTCATTCATGCTCAACTTAGGCTTGAACATTTTCTTTTTTGTCTACACCTTTGCTTTTACATGGGCCTTCGATCGCGTGTTCGGGCTGCCAACTTCAGCGGCAACGCCAGACGGGCACTGAGCTTTCTCAATCCCACCTACTTTTAAATGCGTAGATTTTGAAGCTCAGGCTCAGAGTCATGCGCGTGATCAACATTTAAAGCAAGAGAAAAGAAAAGTGTTCAATCAGTTCAAATTGTCCAGTGACTTGTATGATGAGGACGTTGTTAGGTATAAATTATTGAGAGCATTGACACCATGAAATTTTTAGAAAACATGACCCCCTATTTTCAAGGCGAAAAACTAGAGGCTCTGATTTTCATTTTGCCACTGGGCCTTGTATGCCTAATTTTTGGTGGATGGCTTTTATCTGAAGGCCAACAAGGATTTTCAAAGGGCGTAGCAATCACCTCGATCACAATGGGATTGCTGCTGACCATCGTTGGCACAACCGTTGGGTTTAGAACGCCATCCCAAGTGGCAAATCTTCAAGAGACCTACCAAATAGATCCATCGGCCACACTCCAAGCTGAAAGTGCGCGCATGGAAAAAGTCAACCGCGCATGGACAACCTACTTGTTAATTTGGATCACATTTGGCGTAATTGGCTTGGCACTTAGATTGTTCACCCAGTCAGAATTTTTAAATGGCATTGCGGTTGCCCTTGTTTTCTTTGCAGGCGTTGGACTTCTCATCGATGGTTTTGCTGATAGGCGTGCTCAAATTTACAGTGGCGCAATTCATCAAGCTCTAGAACAGAAATGAAATTGGAAAGCCACTGATGTTAAAAATCAGTGGCATCGCCATGATGGCCGGAAATATTGAATTGGACTTGATTCCAATCCAGTGAATTTATGTCATCGCGACAACAAGCTTGCCCACACGCTTGTGGGCTTGCATCTCAGTCCACCTTGGCCCCAGAGGCCTCAATCAGCTTGCTCCACAAGGGCGCTTCACGCTGGTTTTGCAGGCGAAATTCGTTGGGTGAGTTGTTGGGCATAGGGTCCATGCCTTGGGTGGCCAATTTCTCGCGAATGTCTTGTCGTTTGAGCACCTTGACGGCCGCATCGAAAATCTTTTTCAAATCATCTGGCGGTGTTTTCATGGGTGCGTAAAGCCCGAACGAAAAGCTGATGTTGTATTCGGCCAAGCCTGCTTCTTTCATGCCCATGATGTTGGGAATCGCATCAGAGCGCTCTTGGGTCGTAATGGCCAAGGGGCGTACCCGACCGCCGCGCACTTGCGGCAGAACCACGGGCGAGGTTCCAAAAATCACCTGTGTGTCACCCGCAATCAAAGACTGCACCGCCGGCGCGCCACCTTTGAATGGAATATGCAGCATGTCTGTCCCGGCCAGACTGTTGAACAAGATGCCCGCCAAGTGCGGCGCCGAGCCATTACCGCTAGAGCCAAAGTTGAGTTTGTCAGGGTTCTTTTTGGCGTAGGCGATCAACTCTTTGATGTTGTTCACGGGCAAGCTGCTGTTGACGGCGATCACCATCGGCCCGTTGCCCAGCAAAGTGATGGGCTGGAAATCTTTTTCAATGTCGTAGTTCAGCTTTTTGTACAGCGCCTTGTTGATGTACGGGTTGCTGGCAACCAGCAGGGTATAGCCATCGGCTGGTGATTTATTCACCAGTTCGCTGGCCAAGTTGCCTGCTGCGCCAGGGCGGTTGTCGATCACGGCCGATTGACCCAGTTCTGCCGCAATGGCTTCGCCCACAGTTCGCGTGACAAAATCACCTGAGCCCCCTGGCGGATAGCCCACCACGAACTTGATGGGTTTGTTTGGATAAGGCTGTGCGGATACCGTACAGACCGCCCATAAGCTCAAAGCTAACAGCCACCAAGAACGTGTTTTCATGAGGTATCTCCTTATCGACCTTGAAATTGAGGTGTGCGTTTTTCGGTGAAAGCTTTGCGACCTTCTTTGTAATCTTCGCTGGTGAAACAAGCGTCGACCATGGCCTTAACGCCTTGCAAATCACGGTCTTCGGAATTTTTGCGCAACTCCAGCAATGAGCGCTTGGCAGCGGCCAAGGTCAAGGGTGCGTTCTCGCACACCATTTGCGAATAGGCACTGACCACGGCATCAAACTCGTCTATCGCCACGACTTGCTTGAGCAAGCCGATGCGCAGGGCTTCTTCAGCGCCAAAAATACGCGCGCTGAAAAATAAATCGGCGGTGTTGGCCGTGCCCACAATTTCAGTAAATCGCTTGACGCCGTCAAAGGCATAGCCCAAGCCTAATCGGCCGGCAGGCATGCGGAACTTGCCATCGGAGGCAGCCATGCGCACATCGCAATTGAGGGCAAGGCCCAAACCACCGCCCATGCAAATGCCGCGAATTTTGGCCAATGTAGGTTTGGTGCAATCGAGCACCGCCGCATAGCCCGCTTGTGTGGCTTCGCTGTAATGGGCGCTGTCATCACCGCTGCGATGGGTGTTGAATTGCGAAATATCGGCGCCCGAGACAAACGCTTTATCTCCTGCGCCCTGCAACACAATCAAGCGAACTTCGGGGTCATCGGTCAAGGCCTTCATCGCCACAGGCAACGCGCACCACATGTCGTAGTTCACGGCATTGAATTTGCTGGGATTGTTGAAAGTTACATATCCGACGTGGCCTTGCACGTGGTGCTCCAGTCGGCCTGCGGGTTGCGAATTCTCGCTCATGGTCAGATCACTTTCTTCAATTGAAATTGCTAAATGGCACCGCTCATTAACTCAAGCCTGTTCACGATGGCGTGATGGTCCTCGCCCAAGTCGCCTTGGATCAAAGGACTCAGCAGTCATTCACGTTGATATTCATGGGTTCAATGCTAAGTTGAGAAACAGTTTAAAGCAATGAAACCCCTCGGCATTTCTGACGGCTAAATTTGATGGCCCCAACAGACTTCAGTAGTTGTCTACCGACATGGGCGAATACCACGCCTAGCACTTCCTATTCACTCAAATGTGCGCGCAGGAATTTGCGGAAATAAACCATCGCCGGCGCTTCGGTGCGTCCAGCAAGCGTCACATAGGCAAAGCGCGCTGTGGCCCTTAAATGGGGTTTGAGGTTCAGCTCTACCAGGCTTCCATCCTTGAGACGGTCACGTGCCGCTGCAATCACACCCAGATAGATCGCGTCAGTCTGCGCAACAGTGGCAAGCAGGCCGTTGATATCGTCACAACGCAGAGACACCATTTCCGAGGGGTTAGCCTGCAAGCCATATTGGTCCACCAGTAAACGTGCCACCTCATCCGAAAGCGGAATGCACGCCACTGGAAAGCGCATCACCTCTGACAGGCTGACTGACTTCTTGCCGGCCAGGGGATGCTTGTCACGAACCAGAAAGCCTGCCTTGAGTTCGACCAGCGATTCGATGTTGAGGTCAGTGCTCGGAACAACGCGGTGCATGTCCACCACCATGGCATCGATCTGGCGGCTGCGCAGCTGCTGGATCTGCAGTTCCACTGACCCTTGCGTGACGGCTACCCGCATGCCTGGCTGTGAGGCGGCTGCGCACATCAGCGGCACCATCAACAGGGCAGCGGGGCCAGAGCCAAGCCCCACGCTGATAGCGCCCCGGCCGCCTTCCTTGAGTAGCTTGGCACTGTGGCGCAGCTCGGATGCATCCCGAACAATATGCCGTGCTCGGGACACCACGTCCAAACCTAAAGGCGTGAGCTCATTGCGCTTGCCAATGCGGTCCAGCACCTTGCCGTCCAAATCGTCCTCGAGGCTTTGAATGCTGCGGCTGAGAGCCGA
>CANFJC010000044.1 GCA_947447245.1 Comamonadaceae bacterium | reverse complement strand
TGAAGTCCAAGCGCGAGGAAGCCTTCGTCGAAGAGTGATCCAAAATCACTTTTGAGCCAAAACGGCGCCTTCGGGTGCCGTTTTTTTTGGCCTGTCGTCCCCCTCATAGATCCTTGTGAGTTGAGGTCACAAATTTCCTGACACAATCACCCTTTGAACCCAAAATACCCTTCCTCAGATCAATTTGGACCACACCATGAGTTTTGATTTCAGCACCCCTTATTCGTCTGCGCGCCTGCCCTTGTTTGCGCGAAACATTGTGTCGACCTCGCACCCACTGGCGGCTCAAGCCGGTTTGCGCATGATGCTCAAAGGTGGCAATGCGGTCGATGCAGCCATTGCTGCAGCAGCGGCCATGACCATCACAGAGCCCGTCAGCAATGGTTTAGGTTCTGATGCATTTTGTATTTTGTGGGACGGCAACAAACTGCATGGCCTCAATGCATCTGGGCCAGCGCCCCAAGCTTGGACCCCAGAGTACTTCCACAACAAATATGGCCACGATGCCGTCAACCCACCCAAGCGCGGCTGGGACTCGGTCACAGTTCCTGGCGCAGTGGGCGCATGGGCGGCCATGAGTGAGCGATTTGGCAAATTGCCTTTTGCCGATCTGATGGAGCATGCCATTGAAATTGCCGAACGCGGCTACCTGATGCCTGTGGTGGTGCAACAAAAATGGGATGCAGCCACACCCTTGCTGCAATCCTTGCCAGGTTTTGCCGAAAGCTTTTTGCCTTGGGGCCGTGCACCCAATGTGGGCGAGTTGTTCCAATTCAAGGCCGCTGCCAAAGGCTTGCGAGCCATTGCTGAAACCAAAGGGCGTGCTTTCTATGAAGGCGAAATTGCACAAGCCTTGGTGCGCTTTTCAAATCAGCATGGTGGCGCCCTGTCGCTGCAAGATTTGGCGGCATACCGCCCTGAATGGGTAGAGCCCATTGCACAAAATTACCGCGGCTACACCTTGCATGAAATTCCGCCCAATGGCCAAGGCATAGCGGCCCTCATCGCTTTAGGTATTTTGGAAAACTTCGACATTGGCAGCATGAAAGTCGATGGCATCGATTCTCAACATTTGCAAATTGAAGCCATGAAGTTGGCCTTTGCCGACGTTTACCGCTATGTGGCCGATCCACGCTACATGGAAGTCACACCGGCGCAAATGCTTGACCCAGCGTATTTGAAGAGCCGCGCCAATCTCATTGACATGAAGAAGGCGCAAGATTTCAAAGCCGGCAATCCGGTGAAGGGCGGCACCATTTACCTCACAGCCGCCGATGAAAACGGCATGATGGTCAGCTTCATTCAAAGCAACTACATGGGCTTTGGTTCCGGTGTGGTCGAGCCGACTTATGGCGTCAGTTTGCAAAACAGAGGTTTTGGCTTCAGCACCGATTTGAAGGGTGCCAATGCGGCCAATTTGGTCGCGCCAGGTAAGAAACCCTTCCAAACCATCATTCCTGCGTTCCTCACACAAAACGGACAACCTGTCATGAGTTATGGCGTGATGGGGGGCAACATGCAGCCGCAAGGGCACATGCAAACCTTGGTGCGCATGCTTGACTACGGTCAAAACCCGCAAACGGCTTGTGATGCACCGCGCTGGCGTTACAACGCCGGCATGTCCATCAATGCCGAATCCAACATGGACCGCAATACCGTGCAAGGTCTGAACGATTTGGGGCACGAGTTGGAACTGATCAACGATTCGTACCAAGACTTTGGCGCCGGTCAATTCATTTGGCGCATGGGTGACCCCAAAGTGCAGGGCTATGTTGCGGCTTCCGATCCAAGGCGTGATGGGCAGGCGGTTGGTTTCTAAATTTTCCGTGGGTTGATGGATTGATTATGGCCAGAGTGGTCTTGGATTTTTGAAGGAGTCATCATGGATTTAGGCATTAAGGGCAAGTGGGCTTTGGTAGGCGGCGCAAGCAAAGGCTTAGGCTGGGGCTGTGCACGTGCACTGGCATTGGAAGGTGTCAATGTGGTCATGGTGGCGCGTGGCGCCGAAGTTTTAAACCAAGCTGTGGCTGATTTGCAAAAAGAAGCACCCGGCGTGAAGTTGCTGCCCGTGGCGGCTGACATCACCACGGAAGCGGGCCGAGCCGCTTTGTTTTCAGTGGCCGGTGGCCCAGGCAAAGACTTTGACATTGTGGTGACCAACGCCGGTGGCCCGCCCCCTGGTGACTTTCGCAGTTGGGACCGCGAAGCTTGGATCAAAGCCTTGGACGCCAACATGCTGACGCCCATTGAACTCATCAAGGCCACAGTCGATGGCATGGCGGCAAGGGGCTTTGGCCGCATCGTGAACATCACCTCCAGCTCGGTCAAATCGCCCATTGATATTTTGGGTTTGTCCAATGGCGCACGAAGTGGCTTGACGGGATTTGTGGCTGGCGTTGCGCGCACCAAAATTGCAGCGCAAGGTGTCACGATCAACAACATCTTGCCAGGCAAATTTGACACCGATCGAATTCGCTCGAATGTCGAAGTCACTGCGCAAAAGATGGGGAAAACGGTGGCAGAAATTCGCGCACTGCAACAATCGCAGGTGCCGGCTGGCCGTTACGGAACACCGCAAGAATTTGGATCGCTGTGTGCCTACATTTGCAGCCAGCAGGCTTCTTACATCACCGGCCAAAACTTTTTGACCGACGGTGGTGCCTATCCCGGCACGTATTGATTCAGCGCCTGGAAGACACCAAGATGCCACTCACGATGAGGCCAAAAGCCACAACGTGATAGATCTTGGGCAGGTCGCCTAAGAACACAGTCGACATGATGGCGGCAAACAGCGGCGTGAGGTTGGCAAAGAAGCCCGCTACCGCTGGCCCTGCAGTTTGCACACCCAAGCCCCAGCATCTGTAGGCCAGTACAGCAGGGCCGATGGCTACAAAGGCAAGCGCGGCGTACAGGGGCGGTCCCCATGTTATGTGCGCATCGGTTAAGGCCCACTCAGCGCCTGTAAACATGCCAGCCCAGCCCAAGCCAAAGATGACCTGCGCCATCAGAAAAGCAGCCCAGTTGCTTCGAATCTCTTCGGGCTCGTTGCGCAGCGTTAGGAGCCAACTGTAAAGGGCCCAGCAGGCGGTGGCCAGCAAAATGTAAATGTCGCCCACCACAAAGCTCACCTGGAGCAGCTGCTCAGCATCACCGCGCGACAACACCACCAACACACCCGCAATGGAAAGCCCTGCGCCCAGCCACTGAGCACGCCGAACGGGCGTCTTAAAAAGCAAGGCGCCGATGGCCAGCATGAACACGGGGGTACTGGCAGCGACCAAGGTCACATTGAGTGGGGTGGAGGTTTGCAATGCCAAATACTGCAGCGCGTTGTAACAGCCCACGCCCAACAAGCTCAGCAGCGCAAAACGGCGCCAGTGTGGCCACAAAGCACTTTGGGGTTTGAGCAAGCGCCACGCCAAGGGGAGCAGAATAAAAAAAGCAATCAGCCAGCGCAAAAAATTGAGGGTGATGGGCGGTACCAAATCACTCACCAAACGGCCCACCACGGCATTACCCGCCCAAAGCAGAGGTGGTACGGTGAGCATGAGCGCTGTGGCAGGTGAGAGTTTTTGTGTCATGCCCGTGACTTTAACGGCAACACAAGGGCTGTGTTGTCACGCAGGGTCATTCAATTCGTGGCAAAGTAGCGGTCAATGTGATTTTGGCTCACACTCAATCACACCTCAATTTTCATTTTCTAGGAGAAACGCATGAGCTTAGCTGTCCAAATCGACCAAAACGGTGGCCCAGAACAACTCAAATTGGTTGACGTTACCGTGGGTCAACCAGGGCCTGGCGAAATTCGCATTCGCCACAAAGCCATCGGCTTGAATTTCATTGATGTGTACCAGCGCAGTGGTTTGTACACCTTGCCCATGCCTTTGAAGTTGGGCATGGAAGCCTCCGGCATTGTCGAGGCCGTGGGCGAGGGTGTCACGCACCTCAAGGTGGGCGATCGTGCGGCCTATGCCAGCCAACCCCCAGGCAGTTATTGTGAAGAGCGCGTGATGCCCGCCAAGTGCGTTTGCAAACTGCCTGACGGCATTTCTTTTGAAACAGGCGCCGCCATGATGCTCAAGGGCCTCACAGCACAGTACCTGCTTTTGAAAACACGACCCGTTGAAGGTTTGCAAGCCGGCGACCATGTGTTGTTCCACGCAGCCGCTGGCGGTGTGGGCCTCATTGCTTGCCAATGGGCCAAGGCCTTGGGTTTCCGCATGATTGGCACTGCAGGTTCGGATGAGAAATGCAAACTGGCCTTGGCCAATGGCGCCGAATACTGCATCAACTACAGCACCGAAGATTTCTTGCCCCGCGTGAAAGAAATCACCGGTGGCAAAGGCGTGAAAGTGGTTTACGACTCGGTGGGCAAAGACACTTGGGACAAATCACTCGACTGCTTGCGCCCCTTGGGTTTGATGGCCAGTTTTGGCAATGCCTCAGGAGCCGTTGCACCCTTCGCGCCGGGCATGCTGGGCGCCAAAGGCTCTTTGTACGTCACACGTCAAACCTTGTTCAGCCACATCACCACGCGCGAAAGCACGCAAGCCATGGCCGACGATTTGTTCAATGTGGTGCTCAGTGGCAAAGTGAAAATTCACATTGACCAGACCTTCCCTCTGGCGCAAGTCAAAGAGGCGCACATCGCTTTAGAAGCCCGCAAAACAACGGGTTGCACCATCCTCACTTTGTAATGGTCAAGTGAATACAAGGAAAGGCACCCTCGGGTGCCTTTTTTGTCAGTCAGTCTCAGGAGTTTTTCTTCATCGAGCTTTTCTCACGCGCAGCAACTCGTCCAAAATGAGCAGGCCTGCACCGAGGCTGATGGCACTGTCTGCCACGTTGAAGGCGGGGAAGTGCCAAGTGCCGTAATAGAAGTCTAGAAAATCAATGACGTGGCTGTAAAGCACGCGATCGACCACATTGCCAACAGCACCGCCCAACAGCAGAGACAAGGCCAGACAAAACAAAGTTTGGCCCGCATGCATGCGCAGCAAATAAACCATCACCAACGCGGCCACAACACCCAAGCCCGTGAAGAACCAGCGTTGCCAACCGCCCGCATCGGCCAAGAAAGAAAATGCAGCACCTGGGTTGTGCACTCGAACCAAATTGAAAAAGGTGGTGACGGGCAATGTTTCACCCAACTGGAATGCACCCACGATGGCAATTTTGGTCAGCTGATCTACCAAAAAAATGATGAGCGCAACACCTAACCAAAGCCAGACGCCAGAGCCTGAGTTGAAAGCGTTTTTGTGGCGCGCCATGTTGCTGAGCTGACTTAAGCAAACAGTCGCGTTTCACCCACACCATGCAAATTGCTGTCACAACGTCCGCACAAAGTGGGATGTGCAGGATTCACGCCCACATCGGGGGCGTAATGCCAGCAACGATCGCACTTCGTGTCTTGGCTGACAGAAACTGTGGCCACCACGTCGGATCCAGCCTGCAAAACCAGTTGGGAGGTGATGAACACAAACTTCAAGTCTTGGCCCAAACTGGCCAACAAGGCGTGGTCTGCGGGCCCGACTTGTAAGTTCACAGAGGCTTGCAATGAAGCACCCACTTTGCCATCGGCGCGCAGGGTTTCAATGTCTTTGTTCACTTGGTCGCGAATTTCTCGAATGCGTGTCCATTTGGTCAGCAGCGCTTCGTCGGGCGTACCCAAGTCGCTGAAGGTTTCCATGAAAATGGATTCAGAAGTTCCAAAAGATTGCCACGCTTCTTCGGCGGTAAAGCTTAAAAACGGCGCCATCCATCGCAGCATGGCGTGCGTGATGCGGTACAGCACCGTTTGTGCTGAACGCCTGGCCAATGACTTGGGTGCGTTGGTGTAGAGGCGGTCTTTCAAGACGTCCAAATAAAACGCGCCCAAGTCTTCAGAGCAATAGATCTGCAATTTGGACACCACAGGGTGGAACTCGTAATCTTTGAAGTGCGCCAAAATGTCGGCTTGCAATTGTGCGGCCCGACTTAAGGCAAAGCGATCGATTTCCAAAAGATCGGCATCGGCCACGCTGTCTTTGGCGGGATCGAAATCGCTCACGTTGGCCAACAAGAAACGCAAGGTGTTGCGAATGCGGCGATAAGCATCGACCACGCGCGCCAAAATTTTGTCGTCGATGTTGAGGTCGCCGGAGTAGTCGGTTGAGGCCACCCACAAGCGCACAATTTCGGCGCCCATTTTGTCGCTGATCTCTTGCGGCGCCATCACATTGCCCAAGCTCTTGCTCATCTTGCGGCCTTGGCCATCGGTGGCAAAGCCGTGCGTGAGCAAACCGCGATAAGGCGCGCGATCGTACAAAGCGCATCCGAGCAACAAAGAGCTGTGGAACCAGCCGCGGTGTTGGTCGTGGCCTTCTAAGTACAAGTCGGCTTCAGGACCCATGTCATGGAAAGGCGCTCGGTCATAAGCATCTTTGTGACTGCCGCGCAGCACGTGTTGGAAGGTAGAGCCAGAGTCAAACCACACTTCCAAAATGTCGGTGCTCTTGGTGTAGTGGGGTGCATCGGCTGCCCCCAAAATTTCTTCTGCCGTGGCGCGGCTCCATGCTTCGATGCCGCCTTTTTCAACGATGTTGGCAGCTTGGTCCAAAATTTCCATGGTACGGGGATGCAACTCGCCCGAATCTTTGTGCAGGAAGAAGGGCACAGGCACGCCCCAGCTGCGCTGACGAGAAATGCACCAGTCAGGGCGGTTGGCAATCATGTCGCGCAAACGCGTCTTGCCGTTTTCTGGATAGAAGTGGGTTTGATCGATGGCATCGAGTGCCAGCTGGCGCAGAGTTTTGGGCGCTTTGTCTGTGGTGAAAACGCCAAGGCCTTCGTCCATGCGCACAAACCACTGCGCGGCAGCGCGGTAGATGACGGGCGTTTTGTGGCGCCAGCAATGTGGGTAGCTGTGCGTGATGCCGTAGGTGGCCATGAGCCGATTGCTTTCACCCAGCACTTCAATGATGCGAGGGCAAGCTTTCCAAATGTTCATACCGCCAAACAAGGGCAAGTCTTCGGCATAGCTGCCATTGCCTTGAACGGGGTTCAAGATGTCGTCGTAGGCCAGGCCGTTGGCCACACAAGAGTTGAAGTCATCAACGCCGTATGCGGGAGACGAGTGAACAATACCGGTACCGTCTTGCGCACTGACATAGTCGGCCACATAAACAGGGGAAAAGCGCTTGTAGCCTTCGTGCACGTCGTACAAAGGGTGCTTGAAATTCAAGCCGCCCAATTTTGTGCCGGTGGTGGTGGCCACCACTTTGCCTTCAAGTTTGTAACGCTCTAAACATTTTTCGACCAAGGACTCGGCCAAGACCAAGAGACCTTTCTGTGTGTCAACCAAGGCGTAAACCAATTCGGGATTCACATTCAGGGCTTGATTGGCAGGCAAGGTCCAGGCGGTGGTGGTCCAGATCACTGCAAAGGCCGATTTGGCTTGACCTGGCAGTTCTTTCAAATCAAAGGCCTCGGCCAAAGCGGTATTGTCTGTAGCTTCAAATGCCACATCCAAGGTGTCGCTTTTTTTGTCTGCGTATTCAATTTCGAACTCGGCCAAGGAAGAGCCGCAGTCGAAGCACCAGTACACAGGCTTGAGGCCGCGGTACACAAAGCCGCGTTCAATGACGCGTTTGAAGGCGCGAATTTCGCCCGCTTCATTGGCAAAGTCCATGGTGCGGTAGGGACGCTCCCAATCGCCCAGCACACCTAAGCGTTTGAAGTCTTCACGTTGTTGGTCGATTTGCTCTGTCGCAAATGCGCGGCTTTTGGCCTGCATGTCGTCGCGGGTGAGTTTGCGACCATGCAATTTTTCAATCGCATTTTCAATGGGCAAGCCGTGGCAGTCCCAGCCCGGAATGTACTGTGCGTCAAAGCCTGCCAATTGCTTGGACTTGACGATCATGTCTTTGAGGACTTTGTTCAGGGCGTGGCCAATGTGCAAATTGCCATTGGCGTAGGGTGGGCCATCGTGCAGCACAAACAAGGGCGCACCTTGGCGGGCCACCCGCAGTTTTTGATACAGGCCTTGGTCACTCCAAGCTTTGGCCCAAGCTGGCTCACGCTTGGGCAAATCGCCGCGCATCGCAAAAGCGGTGTCGGGCATGTTCAGGGTGGCGCGGTAATTTGTTTTTGGTTCGGACATTGTTCAAAGCGTCATGGTGTGGGGACTTGCAAAGTCGCATTTCTAGCGGCGAAAAATGCACGCGCATCGTCACAGTCCTTGGCAATGCCCACAGTCAGGGCTTCCAAGCTGTCGTACTTCAGCTCATCGTGTAATTTGTGCAGCAAGTCAACTCGGATGATTTTACTGTAGCCACCTTCGCTTCCAAGCTGTCTTGGCCAGTCTAGGCAATGGGTCTCCAAGAGCACTTGGCCACCATTGACATCGTTGGCGTCTAAAGAGGGGCGAATGCCCAAATTGGCCACACCTGGCAGTGGCTCTGGGCTTAAGCCATGGACTTCCACGTTGAAAATGCCGCTGGCTGCTGGCTGCCAGTGTTGAAAGCGCAAATTGAGGGTTCTGAAGCCGTCCTCAGCGCCTTCTTTCGAGGCGCCTAAGCCACGCCCCAGCTTTCGGCCATGTACCACGTGGCCGCTGATGCTGTAGGGCCGACCTAAAAGACGGGTGACAGCTTTCATGTCGCCCCGGCCTAGGGCTTCTCTCACGGCTGAACTTGAAACTCTGAGGCCATGCACTTCGTAGCTGTTCATGCGGGCCACATCAAAGCCCAGGCGCTGGCCGGCTGCGTCAAGCATGGTGTAGTCTCCGGCCCGTTTGGCGCCGAAGCGAAAATCATCACCCACCAGCAAATACTTGACGCCCAAGCCTTTGACCAGAACAAGCTGGATGAAGTCCTCTGGTGATTGACTGGCCAAGCGTTCGTCAAAGGGCAGCACTACCACTTGGTCAATGCCGCAGCGCTCAAGCTCTAACAATTTATCGCGCAGGGTGGCAATGCGTGCAGGGGCCAACTCGGGCTTGTTGAGCAGCTTGGCAAAAAAATCTCGGGGGTGTGGCTCGAAGGTCATCACGCAACTGGGCACCCCACGGTGTGCGGCTTCGTTTTTCAAAAGAGCGAGCATGGCCTGGTGGCCGCGGTGGACACCGTCAAAGTTACCGATCGTCAAGGCGCATTGCTGGGCCCTGTCTGGGTGGTTGAATCCGCGAAATACCTTCATGCTGCTTGCGTCATAAAAATGAATTGATTACAGGGTATATTGTGACTGACCAGAAAGACTGGCCTGTTCTCGTTTCATGTGATGGTTTTACCGTTGAATGGAGGCGCTTGTGAAGGTCTTGAAATTGTCTGCCCAGGGGCTTCCTCAGTCTTGGATTTCCTTGGAACAAGCCGTGGTTTATTACGCCGCGGAAGATGTGCGCTGGGAAGCGGGCCAAGAAATTGCCGTTTTTCATGGCGGCCACAATGCCATCACGGGCGAGCAGTCCATCATCAAGGTCAACAGCATCATTGGCACCCGCGGTGTGCATGGCATCAATCCTTTCGAGCTCCGCCCTGGCCTGACCAATGGCAAATTGTTTGTGCGCGATCGCAATGTGTGTGCTTATTGCGGCCAGCGATTTCATGAAACAGAACTCACCCGCGAGCACATCGTGCCTTTTGCGCAAAATGGCATCGACAATTGGATGAACGTGGTCACGGCGTGTCGCTCATGCAATCACCGCAAAAGCAGCCGCACGCCTGAGCAGGCCAACATGCCCTTGCTCTATACCCCTTATGTGCCCAGCCTCTGGGAAGATTTCATTTTGCGCAACCGCAGAATTTTGACCGACCAAATGGAGTTTTTGATGGCACATGTGCCTCAAAACTCCAGGTTGATCGATTAGCGGCTGGCGCTGCCTTAAGCAAAAACGCCGGCAGTTTCTTGCATGCTGCTAGAGACTTCACCTAAGTGGTGGAGTGTGTCGCCGAAAGTCATTTCAAGCTGCGTCAATTTCTTGAAATAGTGGCTCACAATGTATTCGTCAGTGACGCCAATACCGCCGTGCAATTGCACAGATTGTTGGCCCACGTAGCGCATGGAATTGCCCAATTGGTATTTGGCACGGGCCATGGCTTGGTGGCGCTCAGCTGCAGGTGCATTGAGCTTCAAACTGGCGTAGTAACTCATCGAGCGGCCCAACTCCAATTGCATTTTCATATCGGCCACACGGTGACGCAGGGCTTGGAATGTGGCAATGGTGGTGTTGAACTGCTTGCGGGTGTTCATGTACTCCACGGTGATGGCCATGGTTTTGTCCATCACGCCGACGCCTTCAGCGCACACACACGCAATGCCAATGTCCACGGCGTGGCTCAATGCGGTCTGACCCTCGAGCGTTAGCAAACTTGCAGGACTCTGATTGAGTTGGAGTTCTGCGGCGCGGCCACCATCTTGGGTGCCGTAGCCCGACGTGGTACAGCCCTTGGCCCCTTTGGCCACCAAGAACAAAGCCAATTTGCCAGAGGCCATGGCGGGCACCAAAAAGGCATCGGCATGATCCCCCACGGTCACCATGCTTTTGGTGCCTGTCACAAGCCATTGGCCTTCTTGTTGCTGTGCTTGCGCATCGCATTTTTGGGTGTTGTAGCGTGATTTGCGCTCTTGGTGTGCCAAGACCACGATGGCTTCGCCACCTGCAATTTGGGGCAGCCATGCGGCTTTCAAAGCATCGGGTGCATAGCCTTCTAAAACGGCGCCCGCAATGAAGGCTTGTTGCAAGGGTTCGAGCACAATGCCGCGGCCCAATTCTTCCATCACCACCATGCCTTCAACGGGCTCCATGCCCATGCCGCCTTGGTCTTCACTGACATACAGGCCGCACAAGCCCAACTCGGCCAACTCGGTGTAAGCGGCGCGGTCAAAGCCGCCCGCATGGGTGATTTCGCGGCGGCGGTCGAAGGTGTAGCCCTTGTCGACCCATTTGCGAACTGCGTCGCGCAATTGTTCTTGATCGTCTGAAAAATCGAAATCCATGATGTGTCCTTAAGGGATTAAGCCATTAACCCAAAACTACTTGAGCCACGATGTTGCGCTGCACTTCATTGCTGCCGCCGTAAATCGTGGTTTTGCGCATGTTGAAATAGTTGGCTGCCAGCGGTGCGTTGGAGACTTCGTGTCCGGGGAAGTCGCCTTGCCAGCCTGCATCCATGGCTTCGAAGATGAAGGGCAGGCTAAAAGGGCCGGCTGCCAACATCATGAGTTCTGTGTAGCGCTGTTGAATTTCGCTGCCCCTGATTTTCAACAGGCCGGCGATGTCGAGTGAATTTTTGCCAGACTTTTCTGCTGACAAAACACGCAAGACCAACATCTCCAAAGCAACGATGTCGACTTCCAATTTGGAAATCTCGTCGCGAAAACGCATGTCTTCGTAAACGCCTTCGGTTTTGGCAATGCGCTTGAGGCGCTCGAGTTCGCGTTTGGCGCGGTTCACGTCGGCAATGTTGGTGCGCTCGTGGGCCAACAAATGCTTGGCGTAATTCCAGCCTTTGTTTTCTTCACCAATCAGGTTTTCGGCAGGCACTTCCACATTGTCAAACCACACTTCATTGACTTCGCATTCGCCATCGAGCAATTTGATAGGGCGCACGGTGATGCCGGGCGTCTTCATGTCGATCAACAAGAAAGAAATACCGGTTTGTGGTTTGCCTTCATTGCTGGTGCGCACCAAACAGAAAATCCATTCGCCATACTGGCCCAAAGTGGTCCAGGTTTTTTGACCGTTGACGATGTACTTGTCGCCCACGCGTTCGGCACGCGTTTTGAGGGATGCCAAGTCAGAACCTGAACCAGGTTCGCTGTAGCCTTGGCTCCACCAAACTTCGCCGCTGGCGATGCCTGGCAAGAAACGCTTTTGTTGTTCAGCATTGCCAAAAGCCATGATGACAGGGGCCACCATGACGGGGCCGAAAGGTACGACGCGCGGGGCACCCGCCAGTGCGCATTCTTCTTCGAACAAATGCTTTTGCACGGCCGTCCAACCAGGTCCGCCAAACTGCTCTGGCCAGCCCCAACCGAGCCAGCCTTTTTTGCCCAAAATCTTGGCCCAACGCTGCAAGTCGTCACGCGAGAGGCGCATGGCGCTGTGAACTTTTTGCGAAATGTCTGCGGGTAAATTTGCTTTTACCCAAGCGTGAATTTCCTCGCGAAATGCGAGTTCATCGGGAGTGAATGCCAAATCCATGAGGTGTGTCTCCGGTCAATGCCAGTAAAAAGGGCGAAAGTGCGTTTTTAGCACGACCGTGCGCAAATGCGGTGTCTTGGCTGCGACAAATTGCAATTTAGATGCCTGCGGCAGGGATAATACGGAGTCTTGTTTGGCGGTCCATTTGTGAAAAACATTGTCATTTTGATTTCTGGCGCTGGCTCCAACATGGCGGCCATTGTGAAAGCCGCGCATGAAGAAGCTTGGTTCAAGAAATGGGGCGTGAAGGTCGCAGCCGTGATCAGCAACAAGCCCCAAGCGGCTGGATTGACTTGGCTGCAAGCCCACGCTGAGTTTTCAAACATCCAAACTGAAGTGATAGACCACACGCTGTTTGAATCGAGAGAGGCCTTTGACCAATCTCTCATGTCGCAAATTGATCTGTTTGCGCCCGATTTGGTCGTGCTGGCGGGTTTCATGCGAATTTTGACGCCGGCGTTTGTGGCTCACTATCAAGGCCGCTTGATCAACATCCACCCTTCTTTGTTGCCTGCTTTTGCTGGCTTGAACACGCACCAACGCGCCATTGATGCAGGCTCTCAGTTTGCGGGCGCCACAGTGCACCAAGTTACAGTGGAGGTTGACCAAGGGCAAATTTTGGCCCAAGCCGTGGTGCCTGTTCTGGAAGGTGACACGGCTGAAACACTGGCCGCCAGAGTGCTCTCGCAAGAGCACCTCATTTTTCCTGCAGCAGTGGCTGCGTTTTTCAAGTCTCAGGCCGCTCCTCGCCCAACCAAGTGAACCGGGGTTGAACGACCCCCTTGATGTCCACCATTTCATTGAACATGGCGGCCGGCCTGACCCACAAGCCTTGCTCGCCATAAAGTGCTTTGTACAAAGTCAGAGGCTCCAAAGACTCGCTGTGCCGCACAGTGCCAAGCACTTGGTAAAGCAAATTTTTGTAGTGGCGGTAGTAGCCAGGTCGGGTGATGATCAATGGCGGTAAAGTTTCTTCTTGCATGAAATCGCTCTTGGGTGTTGTGCAGTGGGACAATAGAGCTTATGCATCCAAAAGCTCTGTTAGACGCCTGCGCCGAATTGGTCAGGCTGACCCTCCAATTTAACCATCCCGCTGATGCGGTGGTTTCGCGTTTTTTTCGGGACAACCGCAATTTGGGTCCGCGAGAGCGTGCCACGCTGTCTGACACGGTTTTTCAAGTCTTGCGACAAAAACTCTTGTTTGAGCACATGGCTCGATCTGGCAGCGGCGCCAAAGAAAAACGCTTGGCCATTTTGGGTTTTGCAGGCCCCAGAGATTTCGTCAAAAGTGCCTTGAACGACACTGAAAAAAAATGGCTCGACATGTGCGACAGCATTCAGCCTTCAGACTTGATGTCGCAGCACATTCACAATTTACCCGATTGGTTGGCGCGGCCACTCAAAGAGCAGCTGGGCAATGAGTTTGGGGCCTTGGCCGAGAGCTTGCAGCAAGCTGGTAGCTTGGATTTGAGAGTGAACGATCTGAACGAAAAGCGCTCTGAAGTTCAAAAAGAATTAACGGCTGCAGGCATTGTTTGCGAGCCCACACCTTATTCGCCTTGGGGTCTGCGTTTGCAAGGCAAACCGTCCTTGGCCAAGGTCAAAGCCTTTGAGCGCGGTGCGGTTGAAGTGCAAGACGAAGGGTCGCAATTGCTGGCGCTGCTCTTGGATGCGCACCGCGGTGAAATGGTGGTGGACTTTTGCGCAGGGGCGGGCGGCAAAACTTTGGCCATTGGCGCAGCCATGCGCAACACAGGGCGCTTGTATGCCATGGACACCTCAGCCCATCGATTGGATGCTTTGAAGCCGCGTTTGGCGCGCAGTCAGTTGTCCAATGTGCATCCTGCGGCCATCGCGCATGAGCGTGACGACCGTGTGAAGCGCTTGGCTGGAAAAATTGATCGGGTTTTGGTGGATGCACCTTGCTCGGGACTTGGCACCCTTCGGCGCAACCCAGACTTGAAATGGCGTCAAAAGCCCGAAGGCATTGCCGATGTGGCCGCGACCCAAACCGCCATCTTGGACAGCGCTGCGCGCTTGCTCAAATCGGGTGGTCGCTTGGTCTATGCCACCTGCAGCATGTTGCCCCAAGAGAACGAAGACATTGCCAATGCCTTTAC
>CANFJC010000043.1 GCA_947447245.1 Comamonadaceae bacterium | reverse complement strand
CATCTGCATCAAAGACAACAGGCCTTCTTGCATGCGTGCGCCGCCTGTGGCAGTGAAGCAAATGAAAGGTACTTTTTGCTCGATGGCTGTTTCAACGCCACGCACAAAACGCTCGCCTACCACAGAGCCCATGCTGCCGCCCATGAAGTCAAATTCAAAGCATGCTGCCACCACATTGATGCTGTGCACAGCGCCGCCCATGACCACCAAGGCATCTGTTTCACCGGTGTTGCTCATGGCTTCTTTGATGCGTTCGGGGTACTTGCGGCTGTCTTTGAATTTCAAGGCGTCGACGGGCACTACCTCTTGGCCAATTTCGTAGCGACCTTCGTTGTCCAAAAAATAGTTCAAGCGAGCGCGGGCACCCATGCGGTGGTGGTGGCTGCAGGTGGGGCAAACGTTTTGGTTTTGCTCTAAGTCATTTTTGTAAAGCACAGATTCGCATTTGGGGCACTTGATCCATAAACCCTCGGGCACACTGCGGCGGTCGGCTGGGTCGGTGTGCAGAATTTTGGGGGGAAGCAGTTTTTCGAGCCAACTCATATCGATTTCCTAGTGTGTAGTTCAGGCGTCCATGGCCTGACGAATTTCGCGCAAGAAAGTGCCAGCTACTTTGGCGACTTGATCGCGGGGTTCATTTTCAATCAATTGGATGATTTTGCTACCAATGACCACAGCATCGGCGACTTTGCCGATGGCCTTTGCAGTTTCGGCATCGCGGATGCCAAAGCCAACACCCACTGGAATGCTGACTTTTTGGCGTATGCGAGGCAGCATGGCTTCAACTTCAGTCGTATTCAGGGCGCCTGATCCCGTGACGCCCTTGAGCGATACGTAGTAGACATAACCACTGGCTACATCGGCAACTTGTTGCATGCGCTGATCGGTGCTGGTGGGTGCTAACAAAAAGATCAAGTCCATTTTGTGAGCACGCAATTTGGCAGCAAACTCAACGCATTCTTCGGGGGGATAGTCCACCACCAAGACCCCATCGATGCCGGCTGCAGAGGCGTCGCGAATGAAACTGTCTTTGCCATGCTTCAGGTCATAGCGTTCAATGGGGTTGGCGTAGCCCATCAACACCACGGGCGTGTCATGGTTCTTATCGCGAAAGGCTTTCACCATGTCAATCACATGCGAGGTGCCAATGCCAAAGGCCAAGGCTGTGTCGCCTGCTTTTTGAATGACCGGGCCATCGGCTGAAGGGTCGCTAAAAGGCACGCCCAATTCAATGACATCAGCGCCCGCATCCACCATGGCGTGCATCAGTTCGGGCGTGACGTCGGCAAACGGGTAACCTGCTGTGACGTAAGGAATCAAGGCCTTGCGACCGGCGGCTTTCAGTTGTTGGAAGGTGGCTTCAATGCGGCTCATTTGTATACTTTCACAGGCTTCTCGCCCATCGACAAGCCACCTTTGACGCCTTGGCCTTCACAACTTGGACGGCAAAAGAAATCGGCTTGACTGAGGTCAGCCACCGTGCCAATGTCTTTGTCACCACGCCCAGACAAGTTGACCAAAATAGATTGATCGGGTTTCAGGGTGGCGGCCAGTTTTTTGGCATAGGCCACAGCATGGCTAGATTCCAGCGCAGGAATGATGCCTTCGGTGCGGCACAAATAGTGGAACGCATCCAAAGCTTCTTGGTCGGTGATGCCAACATATTCTGCACGGCCAATGTCTTTCAGAAAAGCATGCTCTGGGCCAACACCAGGGTAATCAAGGCCGGCGCTGATGCTGTGCGTCTCGGTAATTTGGCCGTTGTCGTCTTGCAAAATGTAGGTGCGGTTGCCGTGCAGCACGCCAGGGCTGCCGCGTTGCAATGAGGCGGAGTGCTTGCCGCTCTCAAGGCCTTCGCCTGCAGCCTCTACGCCAATCAGCCGTGTGTTTTTGTGGTTGATGTAGGGGTAGAAAATACCCATGGCGTTAGAACCGCCGCCTACACACGCAATGACAGCGTCAGGCTGTTGGCTGTGCAAACCAGTTTGCGCCAACAGCTTGGGCATTTGCTCGAGGCATTCCTTGCCAATCACACTTTGGAAATCACGAACCATCATGGGGTAGGGGTGCGGGCCTGCCACGGTGCCGATGATGTAGAAAGTGTTGTCGACGTTGGCAACCCAATCGCGCATGGCCTCGTTCAAAGCATCTTTCAATGTGCGGCTGCCGGAGGTCACGGGGACCACGGTGGCACCCAGCAACTTCATGCGATAGACATTGGGGCTCTGGCGCTTGACGTCTTCAGATCCCATGTAAACCACGCACTCCAGACCATAGCGCGCACAAATGGTGGCCGTCGCCACACCATGTTGCCCGGCGCCAGTTTCAGCAATGATGCGGGGCTTGCCCATGCGCTTGGCCAGCATGGCCTGCCCGATGGTGTTGTTGATTTTGTGCGCCCCCGTGTGGTTCAGGTCTTCGCGCTTTAAGTAAATTTGCGCGCCGCCCACTTCGCGGCTCATGCGCGCTGCGTGGTAAATGGGGGAAGGCCGTCCTACAAAGTGGGCCAATTCGTAGTTGAATTCGGCCAAAAATGCGGGGTCGTTTTGATACTTGGCGTAGGCTGCGCGCAATTCCAAAATAGCATGCGTCAGGGTTTCGCTGACAAAGCTGCCGCCATAAATGCCGAAGTGGCCAGAGGCATCGGGTTGCTGATAATCGTTCATGTTTTTACTCAATGGCATCGGCTGCTTTGACAGCAGCCACAAATTCTTGGATTTTTCGGGTGTCTTTGAGGCCTTTTTGGCCATCTAGCTCTACGCCCGAGCTGACATCAACGGCCAAAGACAGGGCTTTGGGCCGAAGCGAGCGAATGCCATCGGTCACATTTGCAGGCGTCAATCCACCAGACAAAACGAGGTGAGCGTTGACGTTTGGAGAAAGCTGTGACCAATTGAATGTTTTCCCGCCACCACCGTATCCGTCAACATGAGCGTCGAGCAGAATGGCTTGGGCTTTTGAGTAATCTTGGGCGAATTTTACCAAGTCAAATGAAGCTGTGTTGTCTGTGGGAATTCGGGCTGCGCGCCAGTAGGGCCGATTGACGGCTTGGGCCAAACGCTCGCACTCTGCGGGGGATTCATCGCCATGAAATTGAAGCAGGGCATTGGGCACGGCTTGGCAGGCCGCTAGAACGGCTTCTAGGCTGGCATTGACAAACAAAAGAACCGGTGTGGTGCCGGGGGGCAGTAACTTGGCCAAAATGCCTGCACGCTCGGGTGAAACATACCTGGCGCTTGGTGGGTACATCACAAAACCTACGGCATTGGCGCCAGCTTGGATGCAGGCCAACACATCGGCTTCTCGGGTCAGGCCGCAAATTTTAATGAGGGTGT
Organism: Comamonadaceae bacterium; assembly: GCA_947447245.1. Lineage (GTDB taxonomy): Bacteria > Pseudomonadota > Gammaproteobacteria > Burkholderiales > Burkholderiaceae_C > Limnohabitans_A. The sequence continues at coordinate 11,047 of CANFJC010000043.1, read as the reverse complement.
TGTGAATGACAGAGCTCATGGCAACCAGTGAAAAGGCGGGGTTGTGCTGGGTAGGCCCCATTTTGGCTCATAGACCGGACCCTGAAAATACAAACCATCGGGCGAAAAGGTCGGCGCGGCGGCATCGCGGCGTTTGCTTTCAATCACTTCGGCCATCCATTCTGGCGTTTGAAAGCCTTGGCCGATGGTGACCAAGCAGCCCATGATGTTGCGAATCATGTGATGCAAAAACGCATTGCCTTCAAATTCAAAACGCCAGTAGGGGCCGTGTTTGTGAATGTCAACACGCAGCATTGTTTTGATGGGTGACAAGGCCTGGCAACTGCTTGCTCTGAAAGATGTGAAGTCGTGCTCACCGAGAAGGTATTGGGAGGCTTGGCGCATGCTTGTTTCGTCCAGGGCGCGGTAGACCCAGCCTGCACGACCAAACTCTAAGCTAGGGCGAACAGCTGACTCCAACACAATATAGGCGTAGCGCCGCGATAGGGCGCTGCCCCGCGCATGAAATTCTGTTGGAACTTCATGCGCCCATTGAACAGAAATGTCGTCAGGCAAATACCTGTTGGTGCCGCGCACCCAGGAGCCCATGTCGCGCTCAAGTGGCGTGTCAAAGTGAACCACTTGCATCAAACCATGTACGCCCGCATCGGTGCGGCCTGCGCACAGGGTGGTGACTTTTTGGGTGGTGAATTCTTTGAGGGCCTTTTCCAATTTATCTTGGATGGTGAGACCCGTGCTCTGGCTTTGCCAGCCCTGATAGGGCTGACCGTTGTAGGTGATGCCCAAAGCGATTCTCACTGCAAAGTCTCGGTGCTAGCAGGCGACTTGAAGCTGCCAGAGGTGTTGCGAGCTTGAGGATTTAAATCTAAATTCAAATCGATTGCCGCGATATTGGCAGGCATGGCTAACTTTGCGCTTTGTGGCGAAGTGCCGGCTGATGGGCCCCTATTTTCAGAGGGTCTCAAAGTGCTCAAGGTATTGCTTGTATTTCGACTTTGAATTCGAAGCCCTGCCCAAACAGCGAGGACGCCCAATAGCGTTAAGGCAGCCCAAAGATAAGCGCTTTTGTAAGGAGCATCTAACAGTCGGTTTAAGTTGAGCATGCCACTGCCGCTTTCGGCAGATTTGCTTTGGTTGGGTGGTGGTGTGGCTTGGCCCACACTCATGGGTGCTGAAGCAGTGAGTTGAACCAATTGATTGACGTTGTCTTGCAGCGTGTCCAATTGTTTTTGAGCATCTTTCAATGCACGCTGTGCGGCCAATCTTGTTTCTGCATTTTGTTTTTCGAGATTGGCTTGCGAGAGTTTCAGTTGGTCTATGTTCGCCTCTGATGTGATGGAAGCGGGCTCTTCTTGTCCGACTTTGCCAGTCATTTGCCTTGAAGGGGCTTGTGCATTCACAGGCAGTGTATTTTGGGCGGCGGTTTGCGTGAAAGCGATAAATTCTTTTTGTTGTGCAATGAGAAATTGACGTGCATCTTCTGCATTGATGGCGCGAACAGCTGTGTTGGAAGGCGCTTTAAGCACAGCGCCTGCGCGCAGCAAATTCACATTGCCCTGAATGAAAGCGTCTGGCTGATTTTTAAGCAAAGCAAGCAACATCTGTTGTGTGCTCATGTCTTCAGAAAGCCACTTTTGAATGATTTGACTGGCACTTTCTCCAATTTGAACGACGTGTTCGGTAGGCGCTTGTGGCGCTTGTGCTTGAGGGCTTGCGGCCAGAGGCAGTTTGACTGGCGCATCTGCTTTGACTGGCGCAGGTTTGAGCATCAATGTGAATGCTTTTACCCATTTGCCTGAGGTGGTTTGTGCTTCTATCAAAAGATCCACAAAATTTTCAGAGAAAGCTTGCGAGCTAAAAAGGCGAATGCGTTTTTGACCGTCAGATGTCTCTAACAGCTCAATTTGCAATTGACCGACAGCAGGCGTGAAAATCAAACCCAGTTGCGAAAATCTTTCGGCAGGCGCAAGCCTAATGGCCAATTGACCCCATTCTTCAGCTGTTGCACTTGAAACGCTGATCTCGGCGCGCAAGGGCTCGCCTTTGTGCGATTGCACCTCGATCCCAGCCAGGGTCAAGGCGTGCGCACTCAGGCTGAGACAGCCCAAACCCAAGCCAATGGTGCTGAGTAAACCGGCACGCAGGCGGGTTAAAAAGGCTTGAGACCGAGTCATTCGGAATGAGTCATGTGCGCACAGCCATGTGTCTTTAAGCGGCCAACAAAATGCGCAGCATGCGGCGCAGTGGTTCTGCCGCACCCCACAGCAATTGGTCGCCAATGGTGAATGCGCCCAGATATTCTGGCCCCATGGCCAATTTGCGAATGCGTCCGACAGGGATCGTCATGGTCCCAGTGACGGCCACAGGCGTGAGATCTTTCAAGGTGGCTTCACGCGTGTTGGGGACCACTTTGACCCACTGGTTGTCAGCGGCAATCATGTCCTCGATGTCGGCCACGGGCACGTCTTTTTTCAGCTTGAAGGTGAGGGCTTGGCTGTGGCAGCGCATAGCGCCCACACGCACGCAGAAACCGTCGACAGGTATGGCTGGCTTGTTGAAACCTTCACCGAGACCCAAAATTTTGTTGGACTCGGCCATGCCTTTCCATTCTTCTTTGGACATGCCCCAACCGAGCTCGTCTCGGTTCTTGCCGATACCCAAGTCTTTGTCAATCCAAGGAATGAGTGAGCCACCCAGGGGCGCGCCAAAGTTGGCAGTTTCGGCGCCTGTAAGCGCGCGTTGCTTGTCAATGACTTTGCGATCGATTTCTAAAATGGCACTCTTCGGATCGTCAAGCAAAGCTTTGACTTCAGCGTTCAGTGTGCCGTATTGCGTCAGCAGTTCGCGCATGTGTTGCGCGCCGCCGCCAGAAGCTGCTTGGTAAGTTTGGGTGCTCATCCACTCCACCAAGCCGGCTTTGTACAAAGCACCCACACCCATCAACATACAACTGACCGTGCAGTTGCCGCCAATCCAATTTTTGCCGCCGTTCTTCAGTGCATTTTGAATGACGGGCATGTTGACCGGATCCAAAATGATGATCGCGTCTTTGTCCATGCGCAATGTGGAGGCAGCGTCAATCCAATGGCCATTCCAGCCAGCAGCGCGCAGCTTAGGGAAAACTTCGGTGGTGTAGTCACCGCCTTGTGCCGTGATGATGATGTCGCAACGTTTCAGCGCATCGATGTTGAAGGCATCTTGCAGCGTCGTTTCGTTTTTGGTCGTGGCCGGCGCTTTGCCGCCAGCGTTGGAGGTGGAGAAAAACAAAGGTTCGATCAAACCAAAGTCACCCTCGGCTTGCATGCGGTCCATCAAAACGGAGCCGACCATGCCGCGCCAGCCTACAAGTCCTACCAATTTCATGTCATCACCCTTTCAATATCAATTTGAGATTCCGACTCGTCGAGCCGGAAGGGCGTGACGAGTCGGAGCTGTTAGCCCTTGGTCGTTTTCGTGATGGCTTTCACCACGGCCTCACCCATCTCGCGGGTGCTGACCTTGTGTGTGCCTTCAGACCAGATGTCGACCGTGCGCAAACCGGAAGCCAAAACAGACTTCACCGCCGTCTCAATGCGATCGGCGGATTCGGCTTGGTTCAATGAAAAACGGAGCATCATGGCAGCTGACAGTATTGTAGCCAATGGGTTTGCAATACCCTTACCCGCAATGTCGGGGGCACTGCCATGGCTTGGCTCGTACAAACCTTGGTTTTGGCTGTTCAAGCTGGCCGAAGGCAGCATGCCAATGGAGCCTGTCAGCATGGAAGCTTCGTCAGACAAAATGTCGCCAAACATATTGCCTGTGACCACCACGTCGAATTTCTTAGGCTCTTTCACCAATTGCATGGCGGCGTTGTCGACATACATATGGTCCAGCGCTACATCGGGGTACTCTTTGTGAACGTCAGTGACCACGTCTTTCCAGAACTGGAAAGTCTCAAGCACGTTGGACTTGTCAACGCTGGTGACTTTTTGGCTGCGTTTGCGGGCGGCTTGAAAGGCCACATGGGCAATTCGCTCAATTTCAGGGCGTGAATAACGCATGGTGTCAAAGGCTTCTTCGGCGCCAGGAAAGTGGCCGTCGGTGGCGACCCTGCGGCCACGGGGTTGGCCAAAGTAAATATCGCCCGTCAGTTCACGGATGATCAAAATATCAAGCCCCGAGATGAGTTCGGGCTTCAAACTGGAAGCGCCAACCAATTCTTCGTAACAAATGGCGGGGCGAAAGTTGGCGAACAAACCGAGGCTTTTGCGCAAACCCAAAATGGCTTGTTCTGGGCGCAAAGAACGCTCGAGCTTGTCGTATTTCCAGTCGCCCACAGCGCCAAACAAAATGGCGTCTGATTCTTTGGCCAGTTTCAAGGTGGATTCTGGCAAGGGGTGGCCATGTGCTTCGTAAGCCGCACCGCCTACGAGCGCTTCTTCCATTTCGAATTTCAAGTCGAGCGCATGCAAGACCTTGACGGCTTCTGCAACGATTTCGGTACCAATGCCGTCACCCGGCAGAACTGCAATTTTCATGATGTATTGACTTTAAAAAATGGATGCCAATCGAGTTGACGAAAAGAAGCTTCAAGTTTGACCTTTGGGGCCCTTTAAGCAACGTGCGCCAACCATGGCTTGGTGGCCAATCGTTCAGCTTCGAAGGTTTTGATTTTCTCTGCGTGGCGCAGCGTCAAGCCGATGTCATCCAAGCCATTGATCAAACAGTATTTGCGAAAGGCCTGGACTTCAAATGGCACTTCTTCACCTTGCGCACGAACCACCACTTGGCGTTCAAGATCAATGGTGAGTTGGTAGCCAGGAAAGGCCACCACTTCGTCAAACAATTTTGAAACCTCGTTTTCAGGCAGAACGATGGGCAGCAAACCATTTTTAAAACAGTTGTTGAAAAAAATGTCGGCATAGCTCGGTGCAATCACTGCGCGAAAACCATATTGGTCAATGGCCCATGGCGCGTGCTCGCGGGAGGAGCCGCAGCCAAAGTTTTTGCGAGCCAACAAAATGGAGGCACCTTGGTAGCGCGTTTGATTGAGAATGAAGTCGGGGTTGGGTTTGCGGCTGGCAGGATCCTGACCAGGATAGCCCGCATCCAAGTAGCGCCATTCGTCAAACAGATTGGGTCCAAAACCCGTTTTGCGAATCGACTTTAAGAACTGCTTGGGAATGATGGCGTCGGTGTCGACGTTTTCGCGGTCCATTGGCGCCACGAGGCCTTTGTGTACAATGAATTTTTGCATGTGGATTCCTTGATCTTGGGTGTGAACGTGCGTTTGTCTTTGTTTTTAGGCAAACTGACGAATGTCCACAAAGTGACCATGAATGGCAGCCGCAGCGGCCATGGCGGGGCTGACCAAATGGGTGCGTCCGCCAGCGCCTTGACGGCCCTCGAAGTTGCGGTTGCTGGTGCTGGCGCAACGTTCACCGGGCTCTAAGCGGTCGGCGTTCATGGCCAAGCACATAGAGCATCCAGGTTCACGCCATTCAAATCCAGCGGCCTTGAAAATTTCGTGCAAGCCTTCACGTTCGGCTTGTTCTTTGACCAAGCCTGAACCGGGTACAACCATGGCCAGTTTGACTGTTTTTGAAACTTTTTGCCCCATCTTTTTCACGACGGCGGCCGCCTCGCGAATGTCCTCGATGCGGCTGTTGGTGCATGAACCAATGAATACTTTGTCAACAAAAATATCGTTGAGTGCCTTGCCAGGTTGAAGTCCCATGTAGGTCAAAGCCCGTTCTATGGCGCCGCGTTTGTTGGCGTCTTTTTCTTTGTCGGGATCGGGCACGATGCCGTTGATGCCCAAAACCATTTCGGGTGAAGTGCCCCAGGTGACTTGGGGAACGATCTCAGATGCGTTGATCTCTACCACAGCGTCAAACTGCGCACCTGCGTCGGATTGCAATGTTTTCCAGTAAGTCACAGCGTGATCCCACTCGACGCCAGTGGGTGAGAGCAAGCGGCCCTTCACATACTCAATGGTTTTCTCGTCAACGGCCACCAAGCCAGCGCGAGCGCCCGCTTCAATGGCCATGTTGCAAACGGTCATGCGACCTTCCATGGACAAGGCGCGAATGGCTGAACCGCCAAATTCAAGGGTGTAACCCGTACCGCCAGCTGTGCCGATTTTGCCAATGATGGCCAACACAATGTCTTTGCCTGTGATGCCCTTGGCCACAGTGCCTTCAACTTTGATAAGCATGTTTTTGGCTTTTTTCGCCAAAAGTGTTTGCGTGGCCATGACGTGTTCAACTTCGCTGGTGCCAATGCCATGCGCCAATGCGCCAAAGGCGCCATGCGTCGAGGTATGTGAGTCGCCACAGACCACAGTCATGCCTGGCAGCGTGGCGCCGCTCTCAGGCCCGATGACGTGAACAATGCCCTGGCGTTTTGACATAAAGGGAAAAAATGCGGCAGAACCAAACTCGGCAATGTTGCTGTCCAGTGTGGTGATTTGTTCTTTGCTAATGGGATCTGTGATGCCGTCGTAGCCCAACTCCCAGCCTGTGGTGGGGGTGTTGTGGTCTGCGGTGGCCACAATCGAGCTGACCCGCCAAACTTTGCGGCCAGCCTGCCTCAAGCCTTCAAAGGCTTGGGGGCTGGTCACTTCGTGGACCAAGTGGCGGTCGATGTACAAGACGGCGGTGCCGTCATCTTCCGTGTGGACGACGTGTTCGTCCCAAATTTTGTCGTAAAGCGTGCGTGCCATGTTGCTTCCTAGGGTCTAGCCCCGCATTTTAAGCTGAATGCATGAAAAAAGCCCGCGGATCACGCGGGCTTTTAAAGGCGGCGCAAAGCTTATTTTGCGCCAGGGACGTTACGGCGGGGTGAGCCCGTAAACAGCTGACGGGGACGACCGATTTTGTACTCGGGGTCGCCAATCATTTCATTCAGTTGGGCAATCCAGCCCACAGTGCGGGCCAAGGCGAACACGCCAGTGAACAAGTTCACTGGAATGCCAATGGCGCGCTGCACGATGCCAGAGTAGAAGTCGACGTTAGGGTACAACTTGCGTGACACAAAGTAGTCGTCTTCCAAGGCGATTTTTTCAACTTGTTTGGCCAGTTTGAACAGAGGGTCGTTTTCCAAGCCGAGTTCGGCCAAAACTTCATTGCAAGTCTCTTGCATCAGTTTGGCGCGGGGATCGTAGTTTTTGTAAACACGGTGACCAAAACCCATGAGCTTCACGCCAGAGTTCTTGTCTTTGACTTGCTCCATGAACTCGCCCACTTTGGCAATGCCGCCCATTTTTTGAATGTCGTCGAGCATGTTGAGGCAAGCTTCGTTCGCGCCGCCGTGAGCAGGGCCCCACAGGCATGCCACGCCAGCAGCAATGGCGGCAAAGGGGTTGGTGCCAGAAGAGCCGCACAAACGCACAGTCGAGGTGGAAGCGTTTTGCTCGTGGTCTGCGTGCAAAATAAAGATGCGATCTAGGGCGCGCTCCAGAACAGGGTTCACCACGTAGTCTTCACAAGGCACACCAAACATCATGCGCAAGAAATTACCAGAATAGGACAAGCTATTTTGGGGGTACATGAAGGGCTGTCCGATGCCGTATTTGTAAGACATGGCCACCAAGGTTGGCAGCTTGGCAATGAGGCGGATGGCTGAAATTTCGCGGTGCTCGGGATTGGTGATGTCGGTGCTGTCGTGATAGAAAGCAGAAAGAGCACCCACCAAGCCCGTCAACACAGCCATCGGGTGCGCATCACGGCGGAAGCCGCGCAAAAAGAATTGCATTTGCTCATTCACCATGGTGTGGTTATTCACCAGTTTGTGAAAGTCTTTGCTTTGTTTGGCATCCGGCAAATCACCGTGCAGCAGCAAGTAGCAGGTGTCCAAAAAGTCGCCGTGGTTGGCCAATTGCTCAATGGGATAGCCGCGATAGAGCAACTCGCCTTTGTCGCCATCAATGAAGGTAATGGCCGATTGACAAGCGGCCGTTGACAAAAACCCTGGGTCATAAGTGAACATGCCGCTTTGGCCATACAGCTTGCGAATGTCGATCACATCAGGACCAATGTTGCCGCTGTAGACGGGCATTTCAATGCTGGGACTGCCGTTACTGAACGACAGGGTTGCTTTGTTGTCAGCAAGTTTCATGATTCAATTTCCTCTGTTAATCGGTCAATTCAAATTAAGTGATCAGCCATCTTGGGTTGGGCCAAATCATGCGGTGAGCAAGCTCAGGACTTCACTGACTTCTTCAGATGCAATGTCAGCCCCAAGCGGTTTTCGCTTCATGAACAAATCCATCAAATCGTTGTCGGACAAGTCCATCAAAATGTACATGCCGCGGGCTTGTCCCACAGTCATTTGAGGTGCGTAGCGATTGAAAAAACGCTCAATGAAAAGATCGTTCTCCAGCAAGCCACGTCTGCAACGCCAACGCAGTTTGCTCAGAGCGCGTTCACCCAAAGGGGTGTTGCGATCTAATGTGTCGAGCAGTTCATCTCCCATCTTGCAGGTCTCTTTGCTTGATCTCGGTTTAGACGGCGCGGCGCACCATCATCTCTTTGATCTTGCCAATGGCTTTGGTGGGGTTCAGGTTTTTAGGACACACATCCACGCAATTCATGATGGTGTGGCACCGGAACAAGCGATAAGGGTCTTCTAAGTTGTCTAAACGTTCGGCTGTGCCATGGTCTCGGCTGTCAGCAATGAATCGGTAGGCTTGGAGCAAACCTGCTGGGCCGACGAACTTGTCAGGGTTCCACCAAAAGCTGGGGCAGCTGGTTGAGCAACTGGCGCACAAAATGCACTCATACAAACCATCGAGTTCTTCGCGCTCTTCAGGGCTTTGCAGACGCTCTTTTTCTGGCGGAATGGTGTCGTTGATCAAGTAAGGCTTGATCGAGTTGTATTGTTTGAAGAACTGCGTCATGTCAACGATCAGGTCACGCACAACGGGCAGGCCTGGCAGAGGCTTTAAAACAATTTTGCCAGGCAAGGTCAGCATGTTGGTCAGGCAAGCCAAACCATTTTTGCCGTTGATGTTCATGGCGTCAGAGCCGCAAACGCCCTCACGGCATGAGCGGCGAAAGGACAAAGTGGGGTCCACTTTTTTCAACTTCATGAGCGCATCCAGCAGCATGCGTTCATGGCCGTCCAATTCCACCTCAATGCTTTGCATGTAAGGCTTGGCGTCCTTGTCTGGATCGTAACGATAAATTTCAAAAATACGTTTGGTCATGTTGCTACCTTCAGGAATTTAGAACGTCCGAACCTTGGGTGGCACAGAGTCCACAGTCAAAGGTTTCAAGTTGACGGGTTTGTAGGTCAAGCTGTTGGTGTCGCTGTGCCACAGGGTGTGTTTCATCCAATTGGCATCGTCGCGGCCCAATGGCGTGATGGGGTCGTCTGCGGGACGCTCGTAGTCACTCACAGTGTGAGCGCCGCGGCATTCTTTGCGGGCTGCCGCAGAGACCATGGTGGCTTGGGCGCACTCGATCAAGTTTTCAACTTCCAAGGCTTCAATGCGAGCTGTATTGAAGACTTTGGAGGTGTCGGTCAAAGCGATGGCATTCACGCGTTCGCGAATTTCAGCAATTTTCACCACACCTTCGTCCATGGTGGCCTGTGTGCGGAACACGGCGGCGTGAATTTGCATGGTCGCGCGCATGTCGTTGGCCACATCTTGTGAGTACTCACCCTTGCGACCTTCGAGGCGGTTCAGACGCGCTAAAGTCAAGTCGGCTGCATCTTTGGGCAAGTCTTTGTGCGATTTGGTTTTGCTGGCGAAATCAACAATGTGATTGCCTGCCGCACGACCAAACACCAAGAGGTCGAGCAAAGAGTTGGTGCCCAATCGGTTAGCGCCGTGCACACTCACGCATGAACATTCGCCAACTGCGTACAAGCCGTTGACCACCGCATTGTGGCTGCTGGCGGATTGGATCACCACTTGGCCGTGAATGTTGGTCGGAATGCCGCCCATTTGATAGTGGATGGTGGGCACCACAGGAATCGGTTCTTTGGTGATGTCGACGTTGGCGAAGTTGACGCCAATTTCGTACACCGAAGGCAAACGCTTGTGAATGGTTTCCGAACCCAAATGGTCCAGCTTCAACATCACATAGTCTTTGTTCGGTCCACAGCCGCGGCCTTCTTTGATCTCTTGGTCCATGGCGCGTGACACGAAGTCGCGAGGTGCCAAGTCTTTCAAGGTCGGGGCATAACGTTCCATGAAGCGTTCGCCATTGCTGTTGAGCAAAATGGCACCTTCACCGCGGCAGCCTTCGGTGAGCAACACGCCTGCACCGGCTACGCCAGTGGGGTGGAACTGCCAGAATTCCATGTCTTCTAAAGGAATGCCAGCGCGAGCGGCCATGCCCAAACCGTCGCCGGTATTGATGAATGCATTGGTAGAAGCTGCAAAGATGCGGCCAGCACCACCGGTGGCCAGCAGCACAGTTTTGGCATGCAAGACGTGCAGGTCGCCGGTTTCCATTTCAAGCGATGTGACGCCCACCACGTCGCCTTCAGCATCGCGAATCAGGTCAAGGGCCATCCACTCGACGAAGAAGCTGGTTTTGGCTTTGATGTTTTGCTGGTAAAGGGTGTGCAACATGGCATGGCCGGTACGGTCAGCCGCAGCGCAAGCACGTTGAACCGACTTCTCGCCATAGTTGGCGGTGTGTCCGCCAAACGGCCGCTGGTAAATGGTGCCGTCTGGGTTGCGGTCAAAAGGCATGCCCATGTGCTCTAAGTCATAAACAACTTTGGGCGCTTCGCGGCACATGAATTCGATGGCGTCTTGGTCGCCAAGCCAGTCGGAGCCCTTGATGGTGTCGTAGAAGTGGTAGTGCCAATTGTCATCGGACATGTTGCCCAATGCAGCGCCAATACCACCCTGAGCCGCCACGGTGTGCGAACGGGTGGGGAATACTTTGGAGAGAACAGCAACGTTCAAACCAGCGCGGGACAGTTGCAAAGCGGCGCGCATACCGGAGCCGCCGGCACCGACGATCACGACGTCAAATTTACGCGTGGCGATCTTGTCTTTGGTGTAAGTCATGGTGTGTGAAATCTTGTAAGAGGGGAAGTGGCT